>NZ_JBHFHM010000004.1:0-263557 GCF_041927815.1 Paracoccus zhouxuedongae | reverse complement strand
GGGCGGCATAATCTGCTGCTGCCGGACGGATTTCTTGACGGTTATCGCTGATGGGGACGTTGCAGCGGGGCTGGCTACCCCCGCACCCCCGCGCGTATTTTTGCAAGAAAGAAGGACGTTCACAGATAATGTGAAGCTCGTCTCTTATCCAATTGATCTGACACGCGTTTCCGTTTTGGCGGCCGGATCACAGCGAATCTTCACAATGACTATGAAGATCGCCCCCTAGATCGCTGATTTTCCAGCCTTGTTCAGCCGCGCGAGCGCGGGCAGGATCAGCACCAGCAGCAGCGCGATGGCGGCAAAGGCCCAGCGCAGGCTGGCGCCCTCGGCCACCAGGCCCAGAAGCGGGGGGCCGACGAAGAAGCCGGTGAAGCCGATCATCCAGGCGCGCGCGATGGACAGCGCGCGGACCTCGGGGGCGACACCGCGCGCCAGCAGCGAATTGGCCGAAGGCACGACCACCGCCACGCCAAGTCCCAGTGCCGCCATCCCCGCCAGCGCCACCCCTGCGACCGGCGCCAGTGAAACCGCCAGCGCGCCCAGGACGGCAAACAGCACCGAGGCGAGGATCAGCCGCGCCTCGCCCAGGCGGATGGCCAGCGCCTGCCCCATCAGCCGCCCGATCCCCATGGTCAGTGCGAACATCGCCGGGCCGAAGGCGCTGTGCCCGGCGGCCACGCCCAGGCTGCGCTCAAAGTGCAGCGCCGACCAGCTTTCAGTACCGTTTTCCGCGACAAAGGACAAAAACAGGATCGCGGCGGCGGGCAGGACGACCGCCCAGGGCAGTCCGCGCGGGGTCGGCTGCGCGCCCGGCTGTTGCGGCGCGGGCGCAGGTGCTGCGCGCAGGTCCACGGTCAGCAGGCCCAGGCAGGCCAGGATCATCATCATCGCCAAAGCCGAGGTCCAGTAGCCCGCACCAAACCCGCGGATCGCCCCCGCCAACCCCGCCGCCCCCGCCAGCGACAGCGAAAACACCGCGTGGTTCAGGTTCATCAGCGGCCGGGCGTGGCGGGTTTCCAGATCGGCGATGCGCAGGTTCGCGGCGATGTCGATCAGCGACATGCTGGCGCCCACCGCCAGCATGGTCAGGGCAAAACTGACCGGCCCGGTGATCCCCACCGGCAGGAACACCACCATCGCCAGAAGCCCCGCCCCCAGCGGCAGCAGCACCGGCCCAAGCGCCCGATCCAGCCGCGGCACCAGCGCCATCGCCGCCATGCCGCCCACCGCCGACAGCACCATCAGCGCCCCGAACCGGGCATCGCCCACCCCGGCCTGCGCCTTGATCTGCGGCAGCCAGGCCGCGAAATTGCCCCAGAAGGCACCGATGGCCGCAAGTGCTGCAGCGGGCGCGCGCGACAGGCGCAGATCGTTCAACATGATGGCCCTTCCGATGCTTCCAAAGCGGTTTGAATGACTGTAGACGAAGCCGGTCAACCCCGCAATGGCCCGACGGCGACGACCGCCACCGCCAGCCCTTGCCAAAGCGGGCGATCCCGGCTATGGGCAGCCTTTCCCGGCCCTGCACCCTTGGAGGAGGGCCGTTTTCTGTAAGGAGAAGACCAATGGCAAAAGAGATCCCGAATCTCGAGGCTGTGGTGCGGACGGGGACAGGCAAGGGGGCCGCCCGTCAAGCCCGTCGTGAGGGCTACGTTCCCGGCATCGTTTACGGCGACGGCAAAGACCCGCAGCCGATCAACCTGGCGTATTACCCGCTGCTGGCCAAGCTGAAGGCCGGCCGGTTCCTGTCGACCCTGTGGAACCTGAAGGTCGAGGGCCAGGACGACGTGCGCGTGATCTGCCGCGGCGTGCAGCGCGACGTGGTGAAAGACCTGCCGACGCATGTCGACCTGATGCGCCTGCACCGCAATAGCCGCATCAACCTGTTCATCCACGTGACCTTTGAAAACCACGAGAAATCGCCGGGCCTGAAGCGCGGCGGCACGCTGGTCGTGGTCCGCCCCGAGGTCGAACTGGAAGTGCTGGCCGGTGACATCCCCGATCACATCACCGTCGATCTGTCGGGCAAGGACATCGGCGACGTGATCCACATTCAGGACATCACCCTGCCGAACGGCGCCAAGCCGACCATCGCGCGCAACTTTGTCATCGCCAATATCGGCGCGCCCTCGGGCCTGCGTTCGGCTGACAATGCCGAAGCCGAGGAAGGCGAAGCCGAGGCCTGATCCGTCCGGGTCACGCGAACAGGCGGGCGGGGGTTTCCCCGCCCGTTTTCTTTGGGCAGGATGGCAACAGGGAGGGGCGACATGCAGCTTTGGGTTGGTCTGGGCAATCCCGGCGCGCAATATGCGGGCCATCGCCACAACATCGGCTTCATGGCGATCGACGCGATTGCCGATCGCCATGCGGCGGGGCCGTGGCGGGTCAAGTTCCAGGGGCAGTTGGCCGAGGCGCGGATCGGCGCGGGCAAGATCTGGCTGCTAAAGCCGCAGACCTTCATGAACCTCTCTGGGCAATCGGTGGGCGAGGCGATGCGCTTTCACAAGCTGACCCCGGCCGATGTGGTTGTTTTCCATGACGAACTTGACCTTGCGCCGGGGCGGTTGCGGATGAAGGCGGGCGGCGGTCACGCGGGTCACAACGGGTTGCGGTCGATCACCCAGCATATCGGCGATGGCTTTCGCCGGGTGCGGCTGGGCATCGGCCATCCCGGCCACAAGGATCGCGTGGCGGGCTATGTGCTGTCGGATTTCGCCAAGGCCGATCAGGATTGGCTGGCACCGCTGCTGGATGAGGTGGCGCGGGCCGCCGATCACCTGTCGGCAGGCGATGACGCGCGGTTTCAATCGGCGGTGATGCAGGCGCTGACCCCACAGCGTCCCGGAAAGCCCGCGCCCGAGGTGGCGAAAGCCGCGCCCGAACCCCAGCCCGAGGCACCCGCCGCGTCAAAGCTGGATCAGTTGCTGGCCCGGTTTCGGCGCTGATCCCGGCACCGGGCGGGGCCGCCCGGTGGTGGTGTCGCTGCGTATTTGGGCAAGAAAGAAGGGCCAGTCGCGGCCCCCCTTCACACGCGTTCGATCCTGGCACCAAGCGCGGCCATCAAACCCTCGAACGCCGGGAAGCTGGTGGCGATGGGGCTGGCGTCATCGACGGTGACGGCATGTTTCGCGGCCAGGCCCAGCACCAGGAAGGACATGGCGATGCGGTGATCCAGATGGCTTTTGCAGGTCGCCCCGCCACGCACGCCGTCGGCCCCGCGACCATGCACGGTCATCATGTCCTCGGCCTCGTCCACGGCCACGCCGCAGGCCTCGAGGCCGCGCGCCATGGCGTCGATCCGGTCGCTTTCCTTGACGCGCAATTCGCGCACGCCGCGCATGACGGTCGGGCCTTCGGCAAAGGCCGCGATGACCGACAGGATCGGGAACTCATCGATCATGCTGGCGGCGCGCTCGGCCGGCACCTCGACGCCCTTCAGGCTGCTGGCGCGAACGCGCAGATCGGCCACCGGCTCACCGCCTTCCTCGCGCGGGTTTTCAAAGGCGATGTCGGCGCCCATGTCGACCAGGGTGGTGTAAAGCCCGTTGCGGGTCGGGTTCTGGCTGACGCCGGGCACCAGAATGTCAGAGCCCGGCACGATCAGCGCCGCCGCCACCGGGAAGGCCGCGGATGAGGGGTCGCGCGGCACCGCCACGGTCTGCGGGCGCAGCTCGGGCTGGCCGGTCAGGATGATGGCGCGGCCCTGATCGGTCATTTCGCTGCGGATCTGCGCACCAAATCCCGCCAGCATCCGTTCGGTATGATCGCGCGTCGCCTCTGGCTCGATCACCACGGTTTCGCCGGGCGCGTTCAGCCCCGCCAGCAGGATCGCGGATTTCACCTGCGCCGAGGGCACCGGCAGCGCATAGCGCACCGGCTGCGCCAGCCCGGCGCCGACGATGGTCATCGGCAGCCGACCACCGGCGCGGCCAAAGGCGCGGGCGCCAAACAGCGACAAGGGGTCGGTGACGCGGCCCATCGGGCGCTTGGTCAGGCTGGCATCGCCGGTGAAGGTGGCGGTGATCGGCGTCGTCGCCATCGCCCCCATGATCAGCCGCACCCCGGTGCCGGAATTGCCGCAATCGATGACCTGATCAGGTTCGCTGAACCCGCCGACGCCCACGCCATCGACCGTCCATTCCCCCGCCCCCAGCCGGTTCACCCGCGCCCCAAAGGCCGCCATGGCGCGGGCGGTATCCAGCACGTCCTGCCCCTCCAAAAGGCCGGTCACATGGGTGCGGCCCACCGACAAGGCGCCAAAGATCAGCGCGCGGTGGCTGATCGACTTGTCGCCCGGCACCTCGGCCACGCCGGACAACGGACCCGAGACCCGCGCCACCATCGGAATTGCCACGTCATGCCCGGCCATCTCGCGCCCCCTTGCCCTTCTTTCTTGTCCAAATACGCATCCGCACCTACCGCTTGCGGAAGGTCAGATAATGCGGCACCCGGCCTTCCCGCAGCGCCTTTTGCTCATACCGGGTCGAGTGCCAGTCGTCCCACGGCGTGCCGCCCTGATCCAGCAGATCAAAGCCCGCGGGCGGCACTTCCTCAAGCGTCTGGCGGACATAATCGGGAATGTCGGTGGCCACGCGGAACTCGGCCCCCGGTGCCAGCACGCGGTGCAGCGGCGCCAGATGCTCGGGTGTCACGAAGCGGCGGCGGTGATGGCGCGCCTTGGGCCAGGGGTCGGGATAGTTCAGAAACGCCTTCTCGACCCGGCCTTCGGGCAGCACGTCGAACAGATCGCGCGCATCGCCCGGATGGATGCGCAGATTGGTCACGCCCGCCCGCTTGATCCGCCCGACCAGCATCGCCACGCCATTCACGAACGGCTCGGCCCCGATGATCGAGACCTGCGGATAGCGCGCCGCCATATGCACCAGATGCTCACCGCCGCCAAAGCCGATTTCCACCCACAAAGGCCCCGGCGCCCAAGTCAGGTCGGCGGGCTGGCGGGTCGGGTTCTCGTCCCAGCCGACACCCGGCAGGCGCAGATGTTGCAGATCCTCGGCCAGATAGGTCTTTTGGCTGGCGCGCAGCGTCTTGCCATGGGTGCGGCCATAGAAATTGCGGCGCGGACGGCCGGTGGCGTCGGTTTGCTGCGGGGTCGGTTCGGATGCGTCACTCATGGCGCGCGGCTTAGGCTGGCCTGCGGCGCAAGGCAAGAGCCAGCAGCGCCAGCACCAGCACGGCCAGCAGCGGGCCATCACCCAGCCGCGCATAAAGCGTGGGCGGCAAAGGCGCGGGCAAGGCGTGGTCGATGAACCCCGCCTGCCCCAGCGGCAGGCTGGCCAGCAGCCGCCCGCGCCCGTCGATCACCGCCGAGACCCCGGTATTGGCCGCGCGCAAGACCGGCAGGCCGTTTTCCACCGCCCGCAGCCGCGCCTGCGCCAGATGCTGATAAGGCCCTGCCGCCTGCCCGAACCAGGCGTCATTGGTGGCGTTGAACAGCCAGTCGGGGCGGTCGCTGCCCCCCCGCACATGCCGGGGAAAGATCGCCTCATAGCAGATCAGGGGTTGCATCCGCCCGCCCTGCCCCGGCCCAAGGTCGATGACCGCAGGCCCAGGACCGGCGCTGTAGCCACCGCCATTCTGCGCGGCAAAGGCCGACAGGCCGGTGGTCATCAGCACACCTTCCAGCGGGATATATTCGCCAAAGGGAACCAGATGGAACTTGTCATAGACGGCGCCGATCTGCCCGCCCGCATCAATCATCGCCAGGCTGTTGTAGAACCGCCGCCCCTCAAGCCGCTGGATGCCAAGCGCGACCGGCGCGCCGCCCGCAGCCTCCGAGATCATCGCAAGCCCCGCGCCGGGCATGTCCAGCAGGAAATTGACGGCAGTTTCAGGCCACAGGATCAGCGCAGGCCGATCCAATTGGCCGGGCGCGGCGGTCATCGCCAGCGAGCGATCGAAGATCACCTGGCTTTCCACCGGATCCCATTTCAGATGCTGCGCGGCATTGGGCTGGATCAACCGCACGACGGGACCATCCGGGGCCGCGACACCATCCGGGGCCGCGACCGGCTGCGCCAGCCGCGCCGAGCCAAGGCCAAAGGCCAGTGCGATCAGTGTGAAACCCGCGACCGCGCCCACCCCCTGCCCGCGCGCGCCACGGCCGATCACCGGCAAGGCGGCGGCGACACAGACCAGCCCCGACAGCGCCAAGGCCCCGCCCCAGGCGGCGATCTGCATGGCGGACGTGCCGATCAGCACATGCCCGGTCAGCGCCCAGGGCAGGCCGGTGAAGATCCAGCCGCGCAGCGCATCGCTGGCCACCAGTGCCAGCGCGACGGCCAGCACACCGCCGATGCGCCGCCCGATCCCCGCGGCCAAGGCCCAGAACAAGGCCATGCCCCCCGCCATCATCAGCAGCGCAAAGGGTGCCATCCAGCCGTGGCGTTCGGGTTCCACCAGGAACGGATCGACGATCCAGAACATCGCCGCCGCGAAATGGCCGGTGCCCGCCCACCAGCCGCGCCGCGCCGCAATCCGCCATCCGGGCGCGCGTGCGACGCACCAGAAGATCAGCGACAGTGCCGGGATCGCGGCATACCAAGCTCCCCAGGGGGCCTGCCCCAGCGCCACGACCGCGCCAAGCGCCAGCAACGCCAGCGCGCGCCACAGCGCAGGACGCCTCATGCGGCGCCAGCGTCGACGGAGGCCGCGCCGTCGGGCAGCCGCACCCGCAGCCGCTTGATGCGGCGCAGATCGGCGTCCACCACCTCGAACTCGGCGCCGGTGTCATGGGGGATGACCTCGCCGCGCGCCGGCACCCGGCCGGTCAGCATGAACACCAGCCCGCCCAGGGTATCCACTTCCTCGGCATCCTCGGCCGCGACCAGCGCCATGCCGATTTCGGTTTCGAAATCCGACAGCGGCGCGCGGGCCTGCACCAGATACTGACCGGGCTTTTCCTGTTTCCACAGGTTGTCCTCGGCCTCGTCATGTTCGTCGTCGATCTCGCCGATGACCTGTTCGACCAGATCTTCCAGCGTCACCAGCCCGTCCACACCGCCATATTCATCGATCACCAGCGCCATATGAATGCGCTGCGCCTGCATCTTTTGCAGCAGCACCCCGATCGGCATCGAGGGCGGCACGAACAGCAACGGCCTGAGCAGGCTGCGCAGGTTGAACCGCTTGCCCGCCGTGCCAAAACCGTGGTTCAGCGCCAGATCCTTCAGGTGGATCAGCCCCAGCGGGCTGTCCAGCGTGCCTTTGAACACCGGGATGCGGCTATAGCCATGTTCGCGGAACACCTCGACCAGATCGTCCTTGCCGATGGTCACGGGAACGGCGGTGATTTCGACCTTGGGAATGGCGACATCATCGACGCGCTTGGCGCGCAGGTTCATCAGGCCGGGCTGATCGGCGGGGCGCGGCGGGGGCGGCGGATCGTCCGGTTCGCCGTCACTGGGGCTGAACACATCCAGGATGCGGGTCAGCAGATTGCGACCTTCGCGCGGCTGGCGACTGTCGCCCTCATCTGCGGGATCGGCGCGGTCCGAGGCTGGGGCGGTGGGTTGGGTCTGGTCCTGCATGGCCTTCGTCACTGATGATGGTCGGCATATGGGTCAGCCAGGCCCATCTGCGCAAGGATTCGTGTCTCGGTTGCCTCCATCAGCGTGGCATCCGCGTCACGAATGTGATCATAGCCCAGCAGATGCAGCGTGGCGTGAACGATCAGATGGGTGGTGTGATCGGCCACAGGCTTGCCCGCCGCCTGCGCCTCGGCCGCGCAGGTGTCATAGGCGATGGCGATATCGCCCAGGGACTCAGGCTCATCGTCATCGCCCGGATCGGGCGCATCCGGGCGGGCGCCATCAGCCGCGGCACCGCGTTCCTCGGACGGCCAGGACAGCACGTTGGTGGGCTGCGGCTTGCCGCGAAAATCGGCGTTCAGCGCGGCGATGCGGGCGTCATCGCAGGCCAGAAGGCTGATTTCAAAACCCGCCGCATCCAGCCCCTGATCGGCCAGCGTGGCGCGGGCGGCGGCCTCGGCCAGCGCCTCAAGCCCCGCGTCCGACCAGCGCGCGTCCTCGATCACCGGGTCAACCAGCAGCTTCGTCACGGTCATAGGCCTGAATGATGCGCGCAACCAGGGGGTGGCGGACCACATCCTTGGCGGTGAAATAGTTGAAGCTGATGCCCTTGACCCCATCCAGGATGCGTTCGGCATCGGCCAGCCCCGACGGCACCCCGCGCGGCAGGTCGATCTGCGTGCGGTCGCCCGTGATGACCATGCGCGAGCCTTCGCCCAGCCGCGTCAGGAACATCTTCATCTGCATCGTGGTGGCATTCTGCGCCTCGTCCAGCACGACGAAGGCATTGGCCAGCGTGCGCCCGCGCATGAAGGCCAGGGGCGCGATCTCGATGCGCTTTTCCTCCATCAGCTTGGCCAGTTGCTTGGCCGGCAGAAAGTCGTTCAGCGCGTCATAAAGCGGCTGCATGTAGGGATCGACCTTTTCCTTCATGTCGCCGGGCAGAAAGCCCAGCCGTTCGCCCGCCTCGACCGCCGGGCGCGACAGGATGATCTTGTCGACATGGCCGCCGATCAGCATGGTCACGCCGACAGCCACCGCCAGATAGGTCTTGCCGGTCCCCGCCGGGCCGATGCCAAAGGCCAGTTCGTTCTGGAACAGATTGATGACATAGTTCTTTTGCGCCTCGGTGCGCGGTTCGACCTGTTTCTTGCGGGTGCGGATCTCGAACTTGCCGGCGCCGAACATTTCCAGCTGTTCATCGATGCCCGGCACGTCGCTGGCGCTGTCCATCATGCGGATGGCGGCGTCAACCTCGGCGCCGTTGACGGGGCGGCCCTGTTCCAGGCGTTCGTAAAGCGCGGTCAGGATGCGGGCGGCGGCGACCTGCGATTCCGGCGCGCCGACCACGGCCAGTTGATTGCCGCGCCGCAGCACATGCACGCCCAGTTGATGTTCGATCTGGGCCAGGTTGCGATCATGCTGGCCGCACAGGTCGATCAACAGACGGTTGTCGGGAAAGGCCAGAAGGGTTTCGGGGCTGGCGGCGGGGGTGATCGGGCTAAGACCCAAGGGATACTCCGGCTGAGCAAGGGGCAAGGGGCGGCTGCGGGAATGGTGCCAAGCCCGGCACCGCGCTGCAAGGGCTAACCTCTGGTGCGGCGAAAAGGTTCCGGTGGTGTGGGGCGCAGGGGGGCGGGCGGGGTGGCACGGCGCGGTGGCACGGCGCGGTGGCACGAAGCCAGCGCCCCGGCGCGCAGATTCCGGGCGGGGCATTGCGGGCGGCTGGCGGGCGGCAAGACCGGGGCAGCACCAGCGCCATCAGGGGCCATCAGGCGCCAGCCGGGGCCAAAACTGCGACATCCATGCAACGAAACCAAGTCGATCGCCCCGCATGATTTTTACCTATAGGCGAATCGCACACGCAAGAGGTGTATTCAACGAAAGTTAACAACTCACGATTCAACTTTGAGGTGAATAATGCCCCGCCCCGCCTTGCCGCGCCCCCTTCCCGCCCGCCGCCGCCACAACCCGATCCGCAGCTTGCCGCGACGGGCGGCGGGGCTGATGGGACGGCTGGCGGGCGGCCTGATGGGGGGTGTCGCGGCGACGGTCGGGATCATCGCCACCTGCGCCACCACCCCCGCCATGGCGCAAAGCCTGTTGGTGCAGGGTCTGGGCCATCCGGTCGGCGGCGTGCATGTGTTTGCCAATGACGCCTTGGGCGATCGCCACGACCGCTGGCAATCCATGGGATATGCCTATTCGCGCCTCTACGAGAACAGCTTTTTCGGCAATGCCACCGAATTGCGCGCCCGTGGCCAGATCGTCGCCCCCTGGAGCCTGACGCGCCAGCCGGTTGACCGCGATTATGCCAATGCCATCGGTCTGGGCGCCTTTACCATCGGCCAAAGCGGGGTGCTTGGCTATCGCGTCGGGGCCGAACTGCTGATCACCGGCGACCAGACCGGGCTGCGCAGCCTGCAAAAGCGTCTGCATGACATTTTCGGCGGCAGCAGCGACGAACAGATCGGCCGTAACTACAACCGGCTGGCGAACGGCTGGCACGGGCTGGCCAAGGGCGAGGTCTGGGCCAGACTGGGCAGCGACCGCGCCTGGGAGTTCCGCCCCTATGCCGGTGCGCAGGTCGGATACGAGACTTCGGCCACCGCCGGTTTCGACGTGATCCTGGGGCCGGCCGCCCACGCAACCTATTGGGTGCGCGACGAAATCACCGGCACCCCGCTGGTCGTGAACAACCATGAACGCCACGGTTTCAGCCTGATCGCGGGGGCCGATGTCACGCGGCTGAAGGACAGCATCTTCTTTCCCGAACAGGGATCGATCGCCCCCGAAAAGACCACGCGCCGCGCCCGTCTGGGCGTACTGTGGCGCAGCGATCCGGTGTCGGTGTTCTTCGGTCAGGCCTGGCTGAGCCGCCAGTTCGAGGGCCAGGTCGAGCCGCAGCGCCTGGGCGTGCTGTCGCTGGACTTCCGGTTCTAGACCAGTTCCCCCGCCAGCGAATTGGGCGCGCTGGCGGTGATGCGCACAGCGCGCAGATCGCCGGGGCGGGCATCGGTCACGACATGGACGGCGTGCAGATAATCGGACTTGCCGATCATCTGCCCCGCCAGCCGACCGGGCTTTTCAAACAGCACATTGACGATGCGCCCGACCATATCGGCCTGCGCCTGACGCTGCTGGCGGGTGATCAGGGCCTGGATCTCTTGCAGGCGGGCATCGACCACATCGGCATCGATCAGCGCCCGGTCGGCCGCCGGGGTGCCGGGGCGGGCGGAATACTTGAACGAATAGGCCATGCCATAGCCGACCGCCTCGATCAGGGCCAGGGTATCGCGGTGATCCTGATCGGTTTCGCCCGGAAAGCCCGCGATGAAATCGCCCGACAACATGATGTCGGGCCGTGCGGCGCGGATACGGTCGATCAGCCGCAGGTAATCCTCGGCGGTGTGGCGGCGGTTCATCGCCTTCAGCACCTTGTCCGACCCCGATTGCACCGGCAGATGCAGATAGGGCATCAGCTGCGGCACCTCGGCATGGGCGGCGATCAGATCATCGCCCATGTCATTGGGATGGCTGGTGGTATAGCGGATGCGGTCCAGCCCCTCGATCGCGGCCAGATCGCGCACCAGCGCCGCCAGCCGCACCCCGTCCGGGTCGGCATAGGCGTTGACGTTCTGGCCCAGCAGGGTGATTTCGCGCACGCCCTTGGCGACCAGCTTCTGCGCCTCGGTCAGGATGCGGGCGGCGGGGCGGCTGACCTCGGCCCCGCGGGTATAGGGGACGACGCAGAAGGCGCAGAACTTGTCGCAGCCTTCCTGCACCGTCAGAAAGGCGGTCGGGCGGGCCTGCGCGGGGCGTTCGGGCAGGTGGTCAAACTTGTCCTCGGCCGGGAAATCGGTGTCGACGGGGCGCGCGCCAGCTTTCGCCGCGCGCACCATGTCGGGCAGACGGTGATAGGCCTGGCTGCCCACGACCAGATCGACCAGCGGCATCCGGCGCAGGATCTCGTCGCCCTCGGCCTGGGCCACGCAGCCTGCGACACCGATCAGCAGATCGGGGTTTTCGGCCTTGAAGGGCTTCAGCCGACCCAGATCGGAATAGACCTTTTCTGCAGCCTTTTCACGGATATGGCAGGTGTTCAGAAGGACCAGATCGGCCTCGGCCGGATCATCGGTCAACTGATAGCCCTGCGCGCCCATCGCCTCGGCCATGCGTTCGCTGTCATAGACATTCATCTGACAGCCGTAGGTCTTGATATGCAGCTTTTTCACCATGCCCGCCCCATAGCCGATGCGCGGGGCCGGATCAATGTGCGCTTGCGGTGGCGCGTCTCGACAAAGCGGGCGCGGGGCGATACCCAGACGGCGTAATGTGGTGGTGCCAATGATCCATGCCTCGATCGAGACCTTTCTGGCGGCTGAAGGCGGCGCCCTGGCCAAGGGGCCGGTGGCGATCACCCTGGTCGAGGATCTGGTGGCCGTCCCCGAGACGCTGCGCCACAATATCGACCGCGGCTTTGCCACGCTGATCGTGCTGGCCCCCGATGCCCTGGTGCTGCCCGACGATCTGGCGGCGCGCGTGCATCGCATCCGCTTTGACATGCGCAGCCCCGGCGCGCTGACCCGTGCCGTCAATCCGCTGATCGCCGCCGCCCCGCCCGGCACCTGGATGCATTACGGATACAACGCCGAGTTCCTGTTCCACCCCTTCGGCGAAAGCCGTAACGTGCGGGAATTGCTGACCTTTCACACCGAGGAACGGCGCGACGCGATGCTGACCTATGTGGTCGATCTGTATGCCGCCGATCTGGCCGCGCATCCCGATGCGGTCGATCTGGACCGGCCGATGTTCGACCGCACCGGTTATTACGCCCTCGCCCGCGTCGCCCCCGACGGCCACCACCGCGAACGGCAGATGAACTGCTTTGGCGGTCTTCGCTGGCGGTTCGAGGAACACGTCCCCGCCGCCCGCCGCCGCATCGACCGCATCAGCCTGTTCCGCGCCCGCCCTGGCCTGCAACTGGCCGATGACCACACGTTCAACGACCCCGAATACAACACCTATTCCTGCCCGTGGCATCACAACCTGACGGCGGCGGTCGCATCGTTCCGGGCGGCCAAGGCGCTGATGTCGAACCCCGGTTCGCGCGCCGCCATCAGCCAGTTCACCTGGGCCAATTCGCAGGTCTTTGAATGGCGGTCGCAACAGTTGATGGATCTGGGCCTGATGGAGCCGGGCCAGTGGTTCTAGGCCCTCAGGTCCGGCGCAGGCGGATCACCACATCGACCCGCGCGACCTCGGCCCCGTGCGGGGGCGCGGGCAGCCGGGTGATCGACAATTGCCCGGCCGGGGCATCGGCCAGCTCGCCACTGTCTTCCCAGAAGAAATGCGGGTGATCATCAAGCCGTGTATCGAAATAGCTGCGCGTCGCATCGACCGAGATCTCGTTGATCAGCCCGGCCCGCACAAAGGCGCGCAGCGTGTTGTAGACGGTGGCCAGCGAGACGGATTCCCCCGCCGCGACCGCCGCCTGATGCAGGCTTTCCGCCGTCACATGCCGGTCATGTCCATCGCCGATCATCAGCTTGGCCAGGATCAGCCGCTGCCGCGTCGGCCGCAGCCCGGCGCGCGCCAGCCAGCCAGCGGGGTCGATGGCGGCATGGCCGACATGCGGATGATCGTGCATGGTCTCTCCCTGTGTAGTGGCGCCGGGGCAAAGCCCACAGGCCGCGCCGGCGATGCGCCGGATCAAGCCTGTCCCCGACGGTGATTTTAGGCCCCTGCCCGCGCTTTGTCCACAGATCGCAGGCCCGCCCCTGCGCTTGCCAGTCGGCGGGCCGCGATGCTAGATCGGGCCGGTGCCGCCACTGCGGCAGGAGCAAGCGACGGGGCCGGACCCCGCACCACGAAAGGACGCGCCATGGCAGGTTACCCCACCCGGTTCGACAAGGACGATCTTCTGGCCTGCGCGCGCGGCGAATTGTTCGGGCCGGGCAATGCGCAACTGCCCGCCCCGCCGATGCTGATGATGGACCGCATCACCGAGATTTCGGGCGACGGCGGCCTGCATGGCAAGGGGCATGTCGTGGCCGAGTTCGACATCACCCCGGACCTGTGGTTCTTTGATTGCCACTTCCCCGGCAACCCGATCATGCCGGGCTGTCTGGGGCTGGACGGGCTGTGGCAACTGACCGGCTTCAACCTGGGCTGGCGCGGCTGGCAGGGTCGCGGCTATGCCCTGGGCGTGGGCGAGGTCAAGCTGACCGGCATGGTCCGCCCCGACCGCAAGCTGTTGACCTACAAGGTGGATTTCACCAAGGCGATCCAGACCCGGCGGCTGACCATGGGCGTCGCCGACGGCATCGTCGAGGCCGATGGCGAGGTGATCTATCAGGTCAAGGACATGAAGGTCGCGCTGTCGGAAAGCTGACGGCCCCGGCCTTGCGGGCCGCGAAACGGCGGTTAGCGGCGGGCGCGATTGCTGAGCGGCAAGCGATCAGGGGGCGGCACCGTGCGGCGGGACGGCCCCGAGTGCCCCGTCAGTCGACAGGCGCGATCTGGTCACGGGAACCGGGGGCCAGACCTGCGATCTGCCCGCCGGTCCGACAGGTCGGGTGCCCCCGGACCCCGCCCCCGATGCGAGGACCGCCGATCACCGCGGTGGCGGTGGCAGGCACGTCCCAAGGCGAGTGGCAGGCACGTCCGCAAAACTGGACGGCGTAGGAAACGCCACCGTACACCCACCGGTGCGCGGCAGGCACGTCCCCACCCCGCGTCACGGCGCACCGGCGGCAGCAACGCCTGCAAAGCGGTCCCCCCCATGCGCCTGACCGGCCCGCCTCAGCCCACCCCGCGCGCGCGTCGCCCCCGGAAGGTCCATTCCCAGCCCGACGCGAAGCTCGTGCGATGACGGCAAGACGCGCGGCCACCGACCGAACATCGCATGTGCGTGGTGCTGGGCACGGCCGCCCCGTTTCGCAGGCTGCGGCCGCCAGTCCGCCGACACAACGAAGCGGCCAACGCCTCCTGATCGTGTCGCGCCCTTGCGCTTTGCCTGATCGGCTCAGCCCGATCCGTGCGCGCCGCAGACGCGCAAGTCTGCTCCTCAGACGTCGCCGCAGGGGCACAGCGCGACGTTGCCCGGCCATCGCCGTGGCGCGACGCCCCTGCATGGCCGGCCACCCATCCGTGCGCGACAGGCACGTCCGATTTCGACGATCTTGGCTGAAACCGAGCAACACACACATCCGCGCGCGGCAGACACGCCCCCACCCCGCGTCACGGCGCTCCGGCAGCAGCAATGGCCCAATGCATCGTGACGCCGCGCGGCATGACCGGCGCGCCCGGATCGCGGCGCCGAACGGCGGCCCCATACCCCGCGAAAGCGCCCAGAAGGCAGGAACAGGCACCCGCTGAGCGCTCATGTTCCCTGTTGCACCATGCGCCGCGCGCTGCCGCCTTGGGGTCGGGCAGCGCCTCTTGTCAACGTGGCGGCGCCCCTAAAAATCCTGCCGCCGCCGCGCATGACCGGCCCGCATGGCCCTGCGCCCATGCGGACACCGACATGCCCGGCGCAGCGCAATCGGGGCAAGGCCCGCAAGCCGACATCGCCCGCATCGCTGACCCGTCCGCCTGATCCAGCGGCGTGGCGGGACCGCCCCCGGCATGACCTGCGTGGCCCATGGCGGTGCTTGGGGAAATAGACCATCCGCCGCGGGACGGTGTGCCATGGGGGGCCGGATCGCCGCGCCCCCCCTCCCCCAAAGAAGCCCCCGAAACCCGGCGCTGCAGACGGCAAGGCACCAGGCCGCGCCCGCCGGCCCGTCGCCACCGCCGCCGTTTGACCTTGCGCCAGCGCGACCGCCTGCCCTAGATATGCCTGAACAGTCAAAGGAGAGGCCCCATGCGCCGTGTCGTCATCACCGGTCTGGGCATCGTGTCCCCGATCGGCAACAATGCCGCCGAAGTCACCGAAAGCCTGCGTGCGGGCCGGTCGGGCATCGTTGCCGCCCCCGAATATGCCGAAAAGGGCTTTCGCAGCCAGGTCCACGGGATGCCGCAGATCGACCTTGCGGCCCATATCGACAAGCGCAACCTGCGCTTCATGGGGCCGGGCGCGGCCTATAACTTTCTGGCGATGGAACAGGCCGTCGCCGACAGCGGGCTTGAGGAAGGCGACATCTCGAACCCGCGCACCGGGCTGATCATGGGCTCGGGCGGGCCCTCGACCAGCAATTTCTTCGAGGCCCACCAGATCGTCATCGAAAAGGGCGCGCCCAAGCGGATGGGCCCTTTCATGGTCACGCGCTGCATGTCCTCGACCAATTCGGCCTGCCTGGCCACGCCGTTCCGCATCAAGGGCGTGAACTATTCGATCACCTCGGCCTGCTCGACCAGCGCCCATTGCATCGGCAACGGGGCAGAGCTGATCCAGATGGGCAAGCAGGATGTCGTCTTCGCCGGCGGCGGCGAGGAACTGGACTGGACGCTATCCTGCCTGTTCGACGCGATGGGGGCGATGTCGTCGAAATACAATGACGACCCCACCACCGCCTCGCGCCCCTTCGATGTCAGCCGCGACGGTTTCGTCATCGCCGGTGGCGGCGGTGTCGTCGTGCTGGAGGAACTGGAACATGCCAAGGCGCGCGGCGCCAAGATCTATGCCGAACTGACCGGCTATGGCGCGACCAGCGACGGGCACGACATGGTGGCCCCCTCGGGCGAAGGTGGCGAGCGGTCGATGCGGCTGGCTTTGTCGACCCTGCCCGAGGGCCGCAAGGTCAGCTATATCAACGCGCATGGCACCTCGACCCCCGCGGGCGACGTGACCGAAGTCGAGGCGATCCGCCGCATCTTCGGCGAGGGCAAGGTGCCGCCGATTTCCTCGACCAAATCGCTGACCGGGCACAGCCTGGGGGCGACAGGCGTGCACGAGGCGATCTATTCGCTGCTGATGATGCAGAACGGTTTCATCGCCGCCTCGGCCAATGTGACCGAGCTGGACCCGGCGATCCGCCCTGATGAAATCGCGACCAAGCGCGTGGATGATGTGGCTTTCGATTCGATCCTTTCAAACAGTTTCGGTTTCGGTGGCACCAATGCGTCGCTGCTGATGTCGGCTTATCGCGAATAAATTGAGGAAGTGTTGACAATGGGCGATCTCTTGAAGGGAAAACGCGGCCTCGTCATGGGCGTGGCCAATGACCGGTCGATCGCCTGGGGGATCGCCTCGGCCCTGGCGGCCGAGGGTGCGGAGCTGGCCTTTTCCTATCAGGGCGAGGCTTTCGGCAAGCGGGTGGAACCGCTGGCCGCCAGCCTGGGGTCGGATTTCCTGGTCGATGTCGATGTGAATGACGATGCCAGCCTGGACACGGCCTTTCAGGCGCTGAAGGATCGCTGGGGCCGGATCGACTTTCTGGTCCATGCCATCGCCTATTCCGACAAGAACGAACTGACCGGCCGCTTCATCCATACCAGCCGCGACAACTTCAAGAATTCGCTGGCGATTTCCTGCTTCAGCTTCATCGACGTGGCCCGCCGCGCCAGCGAGTTGATGCCGGATGGCGGCAGCCTGATCACCCTGACCTATGGAGGATCGAACCGGGT
The DNA here is from genome assembly GCF_041927815.1 of Paracoccus zhouxuedongae. Classification (NCBI taxonomy): domain Bacteria; kingdom Pseudomonadati; phylum Pseudomonadota; class Alphaproteobacteria; order Rhodobacterales; family Paracoccaceae; genus Paracoccus; species Paracoccus zhouxuedongae. The sequence continues at coordinate 246,437 of NZ_JBHFHM010000004.1, read as the reverse complement.
GACGCCGTTCTACAATGTCATGGGCGTGGCCAAGGCGGCGCTGGAATCCAGCGTGCGTTATCTGGCCAATGACCTTGGCCCGCAGGGCGTCCGCGTCAATGCGATCAGCCCCGGCCCGATGAAAACCCTGGCCGGCGCGGCCATCGGCGGGGCGCGCAAGACCTATCGCCACACCGAGGCGAACGCCCCCCTGCGCCACAACGCCACGCTGGAGGCCGTCGGCGGCACCGCCGTCTGGCTGGTCAGCGACTGGGGCAATTGCACCACCGGCGAGGTGGTGATGGTCGACAGCGGCTATCACGTTCTGGGAATGCCGCAGTCGGACAATATCTGATGGGTTATCAGTATTTTACCGCGGATGACGGCGCCCGTCTGGGTTATCGTGACCAAGGCCGCGGCCTGCCTGTCCTGGCCCTGCCCGGCCTGACGCGCGATAGCCACGATTTCGATTACATGGCCCATCACCTGCCCGACATCCGGCTGATCCGGCCCGATTATCGCGGCCGCGGCAAGTCGGACTGGACCGGTGCCGCGACCTATACCGTCCCGCAAGAGGCGCGCGACGTGGTGGCGCTGATGGACCATCTGGGGATCGACAAGGCCGCGATCATCGGCACCTCGCGCGGGGGGCTGATCGGCATGTTCATGGCCGCGACCGCAAAGGACCGGATGCTGGGGCTGATGATGAACGATGTCGGCCCGGTGTTGGAACGCGCGGGGCTGGAGAAGATCTTCGATTACGTCGGGCGCAATCCGGCCGCGAAAACCCTGGCCGAGATTGCCGACCGCCTGCCGCAGGTCATGCGCGACTTCGCCAATGTCCCCGCAAGCCGTTGGGCCGAGGAGGCCGTGCGCCACTATATCCAGACCGACACGGGCGTGAAGATCACCTATGACCCGGCCCTGCGCGAGGCGTTTCTGGCCGCCTTTGCCGGCCCGACCCCCGATCTGTGGCCGCTTTACGAGGCGCTGTCGGGCCTGCCGGTCGGGCTGATCCGGGGCGCCAATTCCGATCTGTTCAGCGCCGAGACAGCGGCCGAGATGCAGCGCCGACGCCCCGACCTGACCCTGGCCGTGGTGCCTGACCGGGGCCATATCCCGTTCCTGGATGAGACCGAAAGTCTGGCCGCGATCCGGGCCTGGCTGGCGGATTGCGGGGCCTGACCGGGGCTGTGCCCGCTTTACCGGACCCGTCCGGGATGATAAGCGTCATCCCGCACCAAAGATCCCGACGCTGACCCACATCGCTGGTTTTCCATCCGCGCCCCTCCGGGGACCGCAGTCATGCCCGCATGTCTGCACCCCTGAAAGGCCCGATGATGAACCACAAGCGCAAGAAACCCCGAAGCCACAGCCGCCGCACCGCCCGTTTCCCGGACGGATCACCGGCGTTCTGGAACATCCTTTACCACAGCCGCCCGCGCCGCCGCCGCACCGCAGCCGCATTGGCGCGGCTGCTGCGCGGGGCCGATCCCGACGGCATGGTCTGGGATCTGGGCAACCGCAAACCCCATCTCTATTTCTGGTGACGCCATGACCAAGACCCCCACCGAGACTGCCACGTTCCTGCCGCGCGGCAGCTCGGTCCTTGTGGTCGCCGCTGGCGGAGCGCTGTCGCTGTATCCGGCCCAAGGCCCTGATGACGCGCCGATCCCGCCGATGGTTCAGCTTCTGGCGGCGGTGCTGATGCGCAGCGCAGATGGCGACTGGCTGGCCGACATGCTGCGCATGTTTAAGCATCGCAACCGGCACTGACCCCCTATCGCCGCCAGGGCGCGCCGTCTGCCATCGCGGCGGCCAGCCAGTCGATCAGCGCCCGCAGCTTGGTCGGCATAGGCTGGACGCGCGGCCAGACCGCGTGGATCGGCAGCGCGCGCGGCGTCAGTTCGGGAAACAACCGCACCAGCCGTCCGTCGGCAATCGCGGGTTCGGCAATGAAGCCGGGCAGCATCGCCAGCCCCAGCCCGGCGATGGCCAGATCGCGCATCGCCTCACCGTTGTTGGCGGTGGCGATCTCGACCACCTCGGGGTGCAGATCGCGCCGACCGACGCGGAACCGCCACAGGTCGGCATTCGACAGGTGGCTGTAGCCGATCACCGGCCAGCCGGTCAGATCCTCGGGCACGGCGGGCCGACCGCGCCGATCCAGCAGCGCGGGCGCGGCGCAGGCGACCGAGACGTCATCACACAGCTTGCGCGCCATCAGCGCGCTGTCGGCCAAAGGCCCGATCCGCAGCGCGATGTCGAAACCGTCGCGGGTCAGATCGACGACCCGGTCGTCATAGTCGATGCGCAGACGCAGGCCGGGATGGGCGGCGGCAAAGCGCGCGAGCACCGGCGACAGATGCAGCGTGCCAAAGCTCATCGGGGCGGCGATGGACAGCGTGCCGCGCAATTGCTCGGACCCGCCCCATGCGGCGGCCTCGGTCGCGGCGCGCAGATCGGCAAGCGCGGGACGGATGCGATCGGCCAGGCGCTGCGCCGCCTCGGTCGGGGCAATGCGCCCGGCGTTGCGGCGAAACAGCGCCGCGCCCAGTTCGACCTCCAGGTCGGTGATGCGCTTGCTGATCACCGATTTCGACAGGTTCAGCCGCGCCGCCGCTGCGGTGACGGTGCCAAGCTCAAGCACGGCAAGCAGGGTTTCCAACTGGTCAAGGTCATAGCGCATGGGCCAAGATTACGCCGCATGTTCGGTTTTGTCGAACGGCGCGTGCGGCGCGGCCCGGCTGGTATCGGCCAAGGCGCCGCCCCATATCGGTGCCAACAAAGGAGGCGCATATGGATCTGACCGGCATTCACCACCTGACCGCGATCACCGCCGATGCGGCGGCGAACAACCGCTTTTATACCGAAACGCTGGGGCTGCGGCGGGTGAAAAAGACCGTCAATCAGGATGACACCTCGGCCTATCATCTGTTCTTTGCCGATGGCGCGGGCAGTCCCGGCACCGATCTGACGTTCTTCGACTGGCCGGTCGCGCGCGAACGGCGCGGCACCCATTCGATCAGCCGCACCGGGCTGCGCGTCGATGCCGCAAGCCTTGATTACTGGGCCGCGCGGCTGCGGGATGCGGGGCTGCGCGTCGGGCAGATCGCCACCACCGATGGCCGCGCCAGCCTTGATTTCGACGACCCCGAGGGGCAGCGCTTTCGCCTGACCGCCGACCAGCCCGGCCCTGCGCATCCCTGGGATCGCAGCCCGGTCCCTGCCGCCCATCAGATCCGTGGGCTGGGGCCGATCACCATCTCGGTGCCTGATCTGGCCCCGACCGAGGCGGTGCTAACCCGCGTGATGAACATGCGCCGGATGCGCGATTACGCGGGGCCGGACGGTCAGGTCCATGTGTTTGAAATGGGCGAAGGCGGGCCTGCCGCCGAACTGCATGTCGCGGTCGAACCCGGCCTGCCCGTCGCACGGCAAGGCGCGGGGGCGGTGCATCACGTCGCCTTCCGGGTGCCCGATGTGCCCACGATCCACAACTGGGCGCAGCGGCTGAACGACTTTCGCATCCCCAGCTCGGGCGAGGTCGAGCGCTATTACTTCCGCAGCCTCTACTTCCGTGAACCTGGCGGCAACCTGTTCGAGATCGCAACCGACGGCCCCGGTTTCGCCGTGGATGAGCCGTTCGAGACGATGGGAGAGGCGCTGTCGCTGCCCCCGTTCCTTGAGCCGAAGCGCGCCAGCATCGAGGCCGGGCTGAAGCCGCTGGACTAGCGTCCCCCCAGCCGACCCGCCGGTTTCGACCGGCGGGTTTTTCGATTGATCCGCCGCCGATTGCCCGCCATGGTTTCCGCATAAAAACGGGGGTTTATCATGGCGACAGAGGGGCTTGGGCCGGTCATCGGTCCTGCGGTGGTGTTGATGGGCGCGGCGGTGGTGGCGGTGCCGCTGTTTCGCCGCCTGGGCCTTGGATCGGTGCTGGGCTATTTCGCCGCCGGGGCCTTGGTCGGCCCATCCGTGCTTGGCCTGTTCACCGACCCCGAGGCGATGCTGCATTTTGCCGAACTGGGCGTCGTCATGTTCCTGTTCGTCATCGGGCTGGAGCTGCGGCCGCAAAAGCTGTGGTCGATGCGCGGCCAGATCTTCGGCCTGGGGCTGGCGCAGGTGGCCCTTGCGATGACCCTGCTGACCATGGCCGGGGTGATCATCTTCGGCCTGCCGCCCGTCACCGGCTTCATCGCCGGGGCGGGCTTTGTGCTGTCATCGACCGCCGTCATCATGTCCACGCTTCAGGACCGTGGCGAGATCGCCGGGGCCGAGGGGCAAAAGGCGGTCTCGATCCTGCTGTTCGAGGATCTCTTGATCGTCCCCTTGCTCGCGGTCGTGGCCTTTCTGGCACCGGCCAGCGACGCGCCCGGCGGGGCGATGGCGATCATCCTGCCGCTGGCCGGGCTGGCGGTGCTGCTGGTCGTCGGTCGCTGGGGGCTGGACCCGTTCTTCGCGCTGCTGGCCCGCGCCCGATCGCGTGAGGTGCTGACGGCGGGGGCGCTGCTGGTCGTTCTGGGCGCGGCCCTGCTGATGGAGGCGGTCGGCCTGTCGATGGCCATGGGTGCGTTCCTTGCAGGGGTCATGCTGTCGGGGTCAAGCTATCGTCACCAGATCGAAACCGACATCGAACCCTTTCGCGGCCTGTTGATGGGCCTGTTCTTTCTGGCGGTCGGCATGTCGCTGGACCTGCGGGTGGTCGCCGGCGAAGGCCCACTGTTGCTGGCGATGCTGCTTGCGTTCGTGCTGGTCAAGGCGGTGGCGATCTATGCCACCGCGCGGCTGTTCGGCAGCGCCAACCTGGCCGCGCTGAAACGCACCGCGCTGTTCGCCCAAGGCGGCGAATTCGCCTTTGTGCTGTATTCGGCGGCGCTTGGCAGCGGCGTGATCGACGCGCGCCAGAACGCGATCTTCGGCTCGGTCGTGATCCTGTCGATGGCGGTGACGCCCCTGATCCTGATGGCCGCCGACCGGCTGCTGACCGCCCGTCCTTCGATGCAGGGGGTCGAGGCCGCGAACGGCCTGCGCGGTCAGGTGCTGGTGATCGGCTTTGGCCGCTTCGGCCAGATGGCGCTGCAAATGCTGCTGGCGCAGGGTGCCGAGGTCTCGGTCATCGACACCGATCCCGACAGCATCCGCGAGGCGCGCAGATGGGGATTCAAGGTCTATTACGGCGATGGCGGGCGGCTGGACATCCTGCATCATTCCGGTGCCGATGAGGCCGAGGTCATCATGGTCTGCGTCGATGACCCCAAGGTGGCCAGCCAGATCGTCGAACTGGCGCGCCACGCCTTTCCGCAGGCCCGCCTGCTGGTGCGCGCCTATGACCGCCGCCACGCGGTCGAACTGATCCGCGCGGGCGTCGATTTCCAGATCCGCGAAACCGTCGAGGCGGCCTTTGCCATGGGCGCCGAGGGGCTGCGCGCGCTTGGCTGCGCCGAAGCGGTGGTGGCCGAAACCCTTGAGGACATCCGCCGCCGCGACGCCAGCCGGCTGGCCCAGCAGGTGCAGGGCGGCATCGCCGCCGGGCTGGACCAACTGCATCTGACGATGACACCAGAGCCGCTGACAGCGGTGCGAAAGGATCGCACATGACCACCATCCTTGGCCTTTCGGGCAGCCTGCGCCGGGCGTCCTTCAACGCGGGGCTGCTGCGCGCCGCAGCCGAGACCGCGCCCGAGGGCGTGACCATCCGGATCGGCGACATCCGCGAGGTGCCGCTTTATGATGCCGATGCCGAGGCCGCGCAGGGCCTGCCGCCCGCCGTGCAGGTCTTGCAAGATCAGCTCGGCCGCGCCGACGCCCTGCTGCTGGTCAGCCCCGAATACAACAACGGCATTCCCGGCGTGTTCAAGAACGTCATCGACTGGATGTCGCGCGGGCCGGGTCTGTCGATGTTCGCGGGCAAGCCGGTGGCGGTGATCGGCGCCTCGCCCGGCGGCTTCGGCACGATCATGGCGCAGGATCACTGGCTGCCGGTGCTGCGCACCCTGCGGTGCAATTTATGGGCCGAGGGCCGCCTGATGGTCTCGCGCGCCTCGGGCCTGTTCGACGATCAGGGCAATCTGACCGATGACAAGACCCGCGACCAGCTTGCGGCTTTCATCGCGGGATTTGCCGCCAGCCTGCGCTGATCCGTTTGCGATCAGCGGTCGCATCGCAAAAGCGGCGTTCGGTTTTGCCGAACGCGGCCCGCCTTGCCCCGTGGCCGAAAGACCCCATCTTCCTGTCAACAAAGGGGCATCGACGCCCCTCAGCAGGAGACAGACATGCGTGACATCATCGAAACAACCACCGCGCCGCAGGGCCATTGGGTCGGCGACGGCTTTCCCGTCCGGTCGCTGTTCTCGCATATGTCGGGGCAGTCCGAGGCCACGCCCTTTCTGATGCTCGACTATGCCGGGCCGCATGATTTTGCCCCCGCCGACCGCCCGCGCGGTGTCGATGTGCATCCCCACAAGGGCTTTGAAACCGTGACCATCGTCTATGAGGGCGAGGTGGAGCATGGCGACAGCACCGGGCGCGGCGGCGTCATCGGGCGCGGCGATGTGCAATGGATGACCGCCGGTTCGGGCATCCTGCACCGTGAGTTCCACAGCACCGACTATACCGCCACCGGCGGCCCGTTCGAGATGGTGCAACTGTGGGTCAACCTGCCCGCCCGCGACAAATCCGCCGCGCCCGGCTATCAGGCGATCAGCGATGCGGCGATCCCGACGGTCGAGCTGCCGGATGGCGCGGGGCGCGTGCGGGTGATCGCGGGCAGCCATGGCGCGGCCCAAGGCCCGGCCCGCACCTTCACGCCGATGGACGTGCTTGATCTGCGGCTCAACGCCGGGCGCAGGACGACGCTGATCCCGGCCGAGGGCTGGAACGTCATCGTCGTGGCGCTGTCGGGTTTGGTCACGGTCAACGGCACCGATCTGGCCGGTCCCGGCACCGTTCGCCTGTCGCGGACCGGCGGCGATGTCGTCATCACCGCGCGGGACGATGCCAAGCTGCTGATCCTGGCGGGCGAACCCATCGACGAGCCGATCGCGGCCTATGGTCCCTTCGTGATGAACACCAAGGACGAGATCCGGCAGGCGATGGACGATTTCCGGCTGGGCAAGTTCGGGCGGCTGTAAGGCGCGCTTGCAAGGATCACCGGGCGGCGGCACCCCTGCCGCCCGCTTTCATGATGGGGGCGTGAATGGACGACAGATGGACACTGGGCCGCCGCACCGGCCTGCCGCCCGACCTGCTGTTTCTGGCCGCGAAACATCCGCGCCCGACCTGGGCCGAGGGGTCGGCACTTTCGGCCACGGCGCAGGTCTGGCTGGCCAGGCACGATCAATTCCGCGCGCAGACAGCCCGGATCACCGCCGGGCTGACCCGCCTTCGCGAGGATGGCCTGACCACCCCCGACAGCGCCCCTGCCCTGCGCCGCCATATCGGCAGCCTGCTGGTCGGTCTCGACGGTCATCACCAGATCGAGGATCACCACTATTTCCCGGTCTTCCAGCGCGCCGAGCCGCGCCTGCTGCGCGGGTTCCAGATCCTCGATGCCGACCACCACATGATCCACGACGCCATCGACGATCTGGCCGCCGTCACGCAAGACAGCCTGCGCCGTCTGGGCAATGCCCACGGGATGATGACCAGCGACCAGCGGTTTGCCGTCGATGGGCTGGCCGATACGGTCAACCGCATTGCGCCGCTGTTGCGTCAGCATCTGGCGGATGAGGAGGAGATCGTGATCCCCCTGATCCTGGATCGCGCGCGGTCAGACCCCGACTTCGGCTGAGGCCTGACCCCCCAGCCAGTCCTGCGCGGCGGTCAGGTCTGCGGGGGAAAGCTCATGCCCCGCGGCCAGCCGGCGTGCATCCAGATCAGCCCCCGCGGCGCGCAAGGACGCCTCAAGCGCCGGCGCCATGGGGGCATAGGGATCATGCGCGCCGGTCGTCATCAGCACCCGCGTGCCGGACAGATCGGCGGCGGGCGCGGCCTCCAGCACCTCGATCCCGCGCAACAGGATCGCGCGGCGGATCACGCCCGGATGCAGCCGCAGCATCGCGCCCAGCAGGTTGGCGCCGTTGGAATAGCCCAGAAAGGTCATCCGGCCCGCCTCCAGCCCATAGCTGCGACGCGCCTCGGCGATGAAATCGGCAAGCGCGGCGGCCTCGGCGGCGATGTCGGCCTGATCATAGGTCATCGGGTCGATCCGGCGGAACCAGCGGTTGATCCCCTCCTCGGTCGACCGCCCGCGCATCCCCAGCAGCGTCGCGCGCGGTGCGATCCGCGCGGCCAGCGGCATCAGGTCGGTTTCGGACCCGCCGGTACCATGCAGAAGCACCAGCACGCTGCCATCGGCATCCTTGGGCGTGTGAAAGCGGTGGACAAAGCCCAGATCGCGCATCGGCATCCTTTCCTGCCCCGGCAGGGCAAATTGCGGCAACACAACCCGCAGATCGGCGGCGCGGGCGGCGTCATGGGGCGGGATCATCAGGGTCTGGCCCAGGGCCTCGGCATCCTCATCCACGGTAAAGCCGGGCGCATCGGTCGCGTATTCATACAGCGTGCCGGTGGGTTCGCGGACGTAAAGCGACAGGAAATAGCGCCGATCATGGACCGAGACCGCCCCGTCATGACCCTGCAAGGCCAGCCGCATGGCGCGCACAGCCGCCGCATCCGGCGCGCGGAAGGCCACATGGTCGAAGACCCCGGTGCCCGGCCCGCCCGTCACGAAACCGGCCGAGCCGCGAATGTCCACCACGTCGCTGTCCGATGCCATGCGGATGAACGGCCCGTCGCGCAGCACCGGGCGATAGCCGAAGCGGGCGGTGAAGGCGGCGGCGGCCTCGGCATCCTCGGTCAGGATGGTGACGCCACGGATGCGGGTCGGCGTATGGGGATCATCCAGCGGCGCGGCGGCGGGCAGGTCGATCCCGACCAGCTTGACGATGATCCCGTCGGGGTCGCGCAGCCGCAGCGTGCTTTCGCCCATCTCGGGCGCGGGACCGGTCACCGGCACCCCCGCTGCAAGCGCCCGCGTCAGCCATTCGCCCAGCGAGCCTGGCGGCACGGCCAGGGCGATCTCGCTGACCTGCCCCAGCCCGACGCGACCGCGCGCCCCGTCCTGCCAGACCAGAAAGGTGACGACCGAGCCGGGGCTGCCCAGCCGGTCGCCATAGAACAGATGCAACTGTTCGCCGTCCTCATAACCGCCGGTCTGCTTGACCAGCCGCAACCCCAGGAAGCCCGCGTAGAAATCGACGTTCTTCTGGACGTTGCCGGTGATGGCGGTGACGTGGTGGATGCCGGTCGTCATGCGGCCACCCGCCCTTGGCCGACATGCGCAGAGGGTCGGGGCTGCGGGGGCATCGAACGGGTGGGCAAATCGTCGGCCATCAGATCCTCGCATCGTTTCGCACCATTCTGTTCGTCCGAACCGGAATGTCCAGCGGACGCGGCGTTCGACACGGCCGAACAGCGCGATCGGCGCAGGCCAAAGCGCGCGACGGCGGCGGGTGAAGGGGGTGATGGTGTAGGTGGCGGAGGGGATGGGCCTGAGATCCAACCTTCTCTGTCATAAGTCATTGTTTTTGCTGCACCAGATGGAGGCTTCGGTAGTTGCAGAGAAGGATCCCTCGACCAGCCGTGCTCACGTTCGGCTGACGCTAGCCCGGACTGATCATCGATCTGATCGGCGGCGCAGCAAGACACTCGGTTTCGTGCGAAGTCAGTCCGGCCGGCGAACCGGACAGCTTTCGTCCGCCGCCCAGTCGGCAAAGCTGAGATAGTAGACGTGAACGTTGTCCCTCCCGGCGACGACTGCAGCAAGTGCCGCCAGCGCCGCGCGGCCACCGCCGTTGCAGTGGCTTACAATGGGCTTGGAGCCGTCGATACCCTCTGCATCGAGCAGCTGCGCGATCTCAGCCGCCGGGCGCAGATGCGTCCCGTCGAGCAGATCGTCATGGGCAACGTGCGCCGCGCCGGGCAGATGCCCGCCGCGCGAATTGCCTTTGAGGTCTTCGCCGCGAAACTCGGCGGCGGTCCGCGCGTCGAAGATCTGCACGTTCGGCAGTTCGCGCTTCAAGCCCTCCCTTTCGCTCAGGCCGACCCTTCCCGCGCCGGGGTCGAGAACCAGTGCAACCGATGAAGGGGGAACTTGCGGCGGAATGGCGGAAAGCGCGGCAAGGCCGCCATTCAGGACTGTCGCGGGAAGACCGAAGTATTGAAGGATGAACCAGACCCGCGCGGCTTCGGTCATGCGCCCGTCGTCCAGAACGACGCTCACGGCATCCGGCCCCACGCCGATCGCTTCGAGTTCGCGCTGCCAGAAAGCCAGATCGTCGAAGCCCGACTGGCTGCGTTTCGCGCGGTCGATCCAGTCCTCGATCGGCACACTCAGCAGCCCTTCGGGTCGTTCATCGCCGGCCGGGACGTAGATCAGCCGGAGCGGTCCGAGCCCTGGGAGATCAGTCGCGTTGACGAGGGGCGTGCGATGCATGGTGTTTCCTTCTTCGAAGATGATACGCGAACGGCTCGGTCAGATCAGCCCTGCCGCCAGCCCGAGCCCAAGAGCGATCATCGTGAGCGCGACAGTGATCTGAACCCCACGCAGCGTGACCTTGTTCAGGACACGTGTCCCGATGAAGGCTCCGAGAAATGCGCACAGCGTCGCGACCCCGACGACCGTCCAGACATCCGGCGTCAGGGCTGCGAAATTTCGGGTGAAATGCGACAGGCCGTAGATGCTCAGTCTGGTGACGTCGACGATCACGGCCGCCACGACCCCTGTCGCGATGAATGCTTCCTTCGTAAGTCCGGCCTTGATCAGGAAGGCGGTTCGGAAAGCGCCCTGATTGCCCGAAAGCCCTCCGAAGAAACCCGAAATCAACCCGCCAAGCGGCATCAGACGCGCCGGGAACTTCAGTCGAGCAAAGGCGGGGGACAGCTCCAGGAGCGCAAAGATCACGATCAGCGTGCCGATGGCCAGCGGCAGCGCCTCGATCCGGTACTCGTTGCCGAAAGCAGCCCAGGTCGTGATCGTCGGCAGATCGGACAACCGGACCAGAAGCGACGCGCCCAGAATGGCTGCAAGCGCCGCAGGGACCGCGAAGCGCAGCAGCACCCGCATATCGGCCCGTCGTCCCACGAGCGCCAGCTTGAACAGGTTGTTGGCCAGATGGACCAGTGCCGTGGCGCCGACGGCCACCTCGACGGGCATCAGAAGGGCGAAGGCCGGCATCAGGATCGTGCCGAGGCCGAAGCCGGAAAACAACGTCAACCCGGAGGCGAGGAAAGCGACAAGCGCGACGAGGAGGATGTCCATGAAACCGCGAACTCCGGGGATTGACGCACAAGATATGAGATGATTTATCGGATGTCGATATCGAATACCGTGGGTGGCTATTTGGCAGGCCAGATGGAGCATCATGATCTACTGTCCGGACTCGTGCGGCTGCACGTGCTGCACCATGCGGCGCAGCATCCGGTCTACGGCCAGTGGATGATCGACGAACTGGCTCGGCACGGCTATCGCCTGTCGCCGGGCACGCTCTATCCGATGCTCTCCAAGATGGAGCGGGACGGCTACCTGACCAGCAAGACCGAACGCGAGGGACGCACGTCCCGCAAGTTCCACACGATCACGGACAAAGGGCGCGAAGGGCTGGCGGTGGCGCGGGTTCGTTTGCGGGAACTGAAGGGCGAGGCGGGAACGGAATGACGGACACGACAGACACGGCCGAGGCCAGGCCGGCGCAGGGAACGCCGGGCGAGGTGTTCTCCGCCTTCTTCAAGCTCGGCCTGACCTCCTTCGGTGGGCCGATCGCGCACCTCGGCTATTTCCGCGATGAGCTGGTCACGCGCCGCAAATGGCTGAGCGATCACGCCTATGCCGACCTGGTGGCTTTGTGCCAGTTCCTGCCTGGTCCAGCCTCCAGCCAGGTAGGGTTCGCGCTCGGGATGATGCGCGCGGGCTGGCTCGGGGCGCTCGCTGCCTTCACCGCCTTCACGTTGCCCTCGGCGCTGGTGCTGCTGGTCTTTGCGATGACGGCGGCGTCCATCTCGGGTCCCGTCGGGACGGGCGCCCTCAACGGGCTGAAGATCGTTGCGGTCGCGATTGTCGCCCAGGCCGTCTGGGGCATGGCGAAGAACCTTTGCCCCGACCGGGAGCGCGCCTCCATCGCTGTCGGCGCGGTGGTGATGCTGGCGTTCCTGCCGGGCGCATTCGGAATGGTAGGCGCCATCGTGCTGGGTGCGCTTGCCGGGCTGGCGCTGGGGCGCGGCTCGGGAACACCGCTCGGCGGTCATGTGACCATGCCGGTGTCGCGCGGGATCGCTGCCGCGGCGGTCGTCTTCTTCGCGCTGCTCTTCCTGCTTCCGCTGATTGCCGGGCAAAGCCAGTCGCTGGCCGTGATCGACAGCTTCTACCGCGCCGGTGCGCTGGTGTTCGGCGGCGGTCACGTGGTCCTGCCGCTCCTGCAGGCTGAGGTCGTTGCGCCCGGCTGGGTCACGCCTGATGAGTTTCTGGCTGGGTACGGCGCGGCACAGGCGGTGCCCGGGCCGCTCTTCACCTTCGCCGCCTATCTCGGCGCGGTGCTCGGGCCGGAGCCCAACGGCGCGGTCGGGGCGGTCATCGCGCTGCTCGCCGTGTTCCTGCCCGGTTTCCTGATCCTGATCGGCGTGTTGCCGTTCTGGGATCGCTTCCGCGCCATGGCGCCTGCGCAGTCCCTGATGCAGGGCGCAAATGCAGCAGTCGTCGGCATCCTCGGCGCGGCGCTCTATTCGCCCGTCTTCACCAGCGCCATCGGGGATTTGCGTGACTTCGCGCTGGCGCTCGCCTGCTTCGTCCTGCTGATGGCGTGGAAGGCCCCGCCCTGGGTCGTTGTGATTGTGGCAGCGGTCGGCGGAGCGGGACTGGCTTTGCTGGGCTAGAGGAAACAGCGGCATAGTCCTATCTGCGCAATCGGGAAATATCGCGGCAGCGCTGGCTTCAATCGGTACTTGACCTTCCAGTTACGGGAAGGAGCAAATTGATCCTGAAGGTCCGTGCATCGGCCTTCACGCGGCTCAGACCGCGAAAGGAGAACGCCATGTCCGCTGCCCATCATCACGCAGGCCACGTCCATGCCGACGCCGAAATGCCGAGCGTCCACGAGGAGCCGGCAACCGGCCCGACGGCCATCGATCCGGTCTGCGGCATGACGGTGAGCCTGAAGCCGGACACCCGGACGGAGAGCTTTGGCGGCGAGAGCTTCCATTTCTGCTCGGGCAAGTGCCAGACGAAGTTCAAGGCGGATCCCTGGTTCTACGCCTCCGGCCGCGCCGCCGGACGCAAGAAGGCCGTCCCGGCCAACGTTCAGTACACCTGCCCGATGCATCCCGAGATCATCCGCGATGCGCCGGGATCCTGCCCGATTTGCGGCATGGCACTGGAGCCGATGGTCCCCTCGGACGAGCCCAGCGAGGAGCTGACCGACTTCACGCGGCGGCTGTGGATTTCGGCGGCGGCGGCGGTGCCGCTCATCGTGCTGACGATGGGCGAGCTTGTCGCCCTGCCGGTGCGCGACTGGGTCGGGCATCAGACGGCGAGCTATCTGGAGTTCGTGCTGGCGACACCGATCATTCTCTGGGCCGCCTTGCCGTTCTTCCGGCGTGGCTGGGACTCGATCTTGAACCGCAGCCCCAACATGTGGACGCTGATCAGCCTCGGCGTTGGAGCGGCCTATCTCTATTCGCTGGTCGCCACGTTCCTGCCGGGCGTGTTTCCAGACCAGTACCGCATGGGCCACGGCGTCGGGACATACTACGAAGCGGCCGTCGTTATCGTGGCTCTGGTCTTCGTCGGCCAGGTTCTCGAATTACGGGCGCGCGAACGCACCGGGGACGCGATCCGCGCGCTGCTTGATCTCGCACCCAAGACCGCGCGGCGCATCCTGCCGGACGGCACCGAATACGACGCGCCGCTGGAGAACATCATGGAGGGCGACCGGCTGCGGGTGCGCCCCGGCGATGCGGTCCCGGTGGACGGGACGGTGATCGAGGGACGCTCGTCGCTCGACGAAAGCATGCTGACCGGCGAGTCGATGCCCGTGGAGAAAGGCCCTGGCGATGCCGTGACCGGAGCCACGATCAACAAGAACGGCAGCCTCGTGATCGAGGCAGGCAAGGTCGGCGCCGATACCGTGCTGGCTCAGATCGTGGCCATGGTCTCGAACGCCCGCCGGTCGCGCGCACCTATCCAGGGACTGGCCGACAGGGTTTCCGCGGTGTTCGTGCCGACCGTGGTGGCCATCGCCATTGTCGCCTTCATCGTCTGGCTGACTGTCGGTCCGGAACCCGCGCTGGTCTTTGCCATCGCCTCGGCGGTCTCGGTGCTGATCATCGCCTGTCCCTGCGCGTTGGGGCTGGCGACGCCGATTTCCATCACCACGGCGGCGGGTCGCGGGGCGCAGGCGGGCGTGCTGATCAAGGATGCCGAGGCGCTGGAGCGCATGGCGGCGGTCGACACGCTGATCGTGGACAAGACCGGCACCCTGACCATGGGCAAGCCGAAGCTGACGGACACCGTGATGTTGGGGGATATTGCCGAGGCCAACCTGCTATCGCTTGCGGCCGCGCTCGAGCGTGGCTCGGAACACCCTCTCGCCGAGGCAATCGTCGAGGGAGCTGAGGCCCATGGGGCGCCGCGGCAGGAGGCGGCAGATTTCGAGGCGGTCACCGGCAAGGGCGTGCGCGGCACGGTCGGCGGGCGTGAAGTGGCGCTCGGCAATGCAGCAATGATGCACGAGATGGGGCTGGACACAGGTCTGGCCGAAGCGAAGGCCGACGGCCTCCGCGCCGAAGGCAAGACAGCGATGTTCATCGCGTCGGGCGGCGCGCTCGTTGGCATCGTGGCGGTGGCTGATCCGATCAAGGACAGCACCGCGCAGGCGATCCAGGAACTGCACGCGCAAGGGCTGCGGGTCATCATGGCGACCGGCGACAACGAACGCACGGCGCAGGCGGTCGCCAGCAAGCTTGGGATCGACGAGGTCCGCGCCGGCGTGCTGCCCGAGGCCAAGAAGGAGCTGATCGACCAATTGCGCCGGGACGGCCACAAGATCGCGATGGCGGGCGACGGGGTGAACGACGCCCCCGCGCTGGCCGCTGCCGATGTCGGCATCGCCATGGGAACCGGCGCGGATGTGGCCATGGAAAGCGCCGGCATCACCCTCCTGGGCGGTGACCTGATGGGGATCGTGCGCGCACGCAAGCTGGCCCGCGCCACGCTTCGCAACATCAAGCAGAACCTGTTCTTCGCTTTCGCCTACAATGCTCTGGGCGTGCCGGTCGCGGCGGGACTGCTCTATCCCCTTACGGGGATGTTGCTGTCGCCGATGATCGCAGCAGCGGCGATGAGCCTGTCATCCGTCTCCGTCATCACCAACGCGCTGCGACTGCGGCGGATCGAGTTGTGAGGGAATGACGATGTCCGAAGACCCGAACCGGTGGGAAGACGTCTATCGGAACAAGGAAGACGCCGAGACGAGCTGGCATGAGGCACGGCCGCAGGTGTCGCTCGACCTCATCGCGGAGACTGGCGTAAGGACGGACGCCGCCATCGTCGATGTGGGCGGGGGTTCCTCGCGGCTGGTGGACTGTCTGCTGGAACAGGGATTTCGCCGCGTCACCGTGCTCGACCTCTCGGAAACTGCCTTGGCGAAGGCTCGGGCGCGACTTCCCAAGGACGTGCCGGTCGAATGGGTGGTGGGCAACGTGCTGCACTGGAAGCCCTCCGATCCCTTCGACATCTGGCACGACCGCGCCGCCTTCCACTTCCTGACCGACACCGCCGATCAGGCGACATACGTGCGGGTCATGGATCGTGCCCTGGTCCCTGGCGGTCATGCCATCATCGGAACCTTCGCGCTGGACGGTCCGTCTACCTGCAGCGGACCGCCCGTCGCCCGCTACGACGCCGCACGGTTGTGCGAGCGGCTGGGCGATGGGTATCGGCTCATTCGAACCCTCGACCATGAACACCGAACCCTTTGGGACAGCGTGCAGCGGTTCCACTTCGGTCTCTTCCGGAAGGTCTGACGCAGACCGGAATGGGATCACTCGGCGGCGGCCGCATTCGATCTCTGCTCCTGCAGGTCCCGAATGTGTTCCGGCCAGGTCGACTTGATATAGTCGAGGATCGCCTCGATCTCAGGTTCATCCAGAACCGAGCCGAAGCCCGGCATGCCCGAGTTGAACGTCACGCCCATGTCGTCGAGCACCGCCTGACCGCCGCGTGTGATGTAGTCGATCAGCATCGCATCGTCATGGTGCCAGGTGTGGCCGGAGTGGTCATGGGGAGGCGCCGGGTAGACACCGTCGGCGTCGGGGCTGCGCCAGTCCGGCTGTCCCTCGAGATCGATGCCATGGCATGCCGCGCAGTGCTCGACGTAGAGCGCACGGCCAGTGTCCGAATCCGCCGGGGCGGCGTGCAGGAACGCCGCGGCAGGGAGCGGAAGCAGACCGATCATGATGACTGCTGAAGGCAAAAGCCGCACGGATGACGTTCCTATGCTGAACATCGGCCCGGATTCATCGAAAGAAGATGTATTTGACCAGCGCGGCGATGACGAGCACCACCAACACGGCGAGCACGAGACCCCAGAGTCCCATCCCCCACATCATGCCGTCGCCCATCATCGTTCCGCCCTCCATCGGGTCCTAGTGATCGCGCGTCTTCCCCGACAGCCCGTCGATGATCGAACATTCGGGGCGGGCGTCGCCGTGGCAGTTCTCGACCAGATGTCCGAGCATCTCCCGCAACCCAGTCAACTCTGCGATCTTGCGGTCGATCTCGCCGAGCTTCTCGGTGGCGATCGCCTTCACATCCGCGCTGGCCCGGTCGCGGTCAGTGTAGAGCGAGAGCAGTTGCCGACATTCCTCCACCGAAAATCCAAGGCTGCGGGAGCGCTGGACGAAGCGGAGCCGATGGACGTCCTCGGCGGAATAGTCGCGGTAGCCGTTTGCGGCACGATCGGCCGTCAGAAGGCCGATGTCCTCGTAGTAGCGGATCGTTTTGGGCGGCAGGCCCGATTGCCGAGCGGCAGTCCCGATGTTCATGGGCAGCACCTCCTGGGATCATCACCCCAATATAGAGGTTCCAGCTACTGGAAGCTCAAGAGGTTTCAGTGTGATCGGAAGAATGTGGCCGCGCGGACTGTCCCGCGCGGCCAGCGCAGCCTCAGTTGGCGTTTTCAGCCAGCCAGGTGGTCATCCGCTCGATCTCGGGGCCCTGCGCCGCGATGATCTCCTCGGCGAGCGCACGCATCTGCGGATCGTCGCCGTGCTCCAGCAGCACCTCGGCCATGTCGATGGCGCCCTGATGGTGGGCGATCATGCCGCAGGCGAAGGCCACGTCGGCATCCTCCATCATCATGCCCTCGTGCATGGCCGGCATGGTGATCATCATCTTGCGCATGTTCTCCTGGACATGCTCGGGCATGGAATCGAGGTCCATGCCTCCCATGCCCATCATCTCCATCATGCCGGCGCCCATGCCTCCGCCCTGATTGCCATGCATGCCGCCATGGCCCATGGCCGAGTGGTCCATGCCGCCCGCGGCGGCGGCCGTTGTGCACTGCTCGGGGAGCTGGAACTCCGCGTCCTGCGCGAAGGCAGGTGCCGAAAGCGCGGTTGCGGCGAGAGCCGCGGCGAGGATCGTCTTTGCGATAGTCATCTGAGTTCTCCTGAATGTGTGATTTGTCTCGCGATCAGAGCGCGAAGCGTCGCGGAGGGGGGAGGACCACTCCCGGATCGCTGCCCAATCCACTCACCGCCTCTGCCGCAGTCGTTACGTCGCTGGCCGCCAATTTGGTCATCTCATGCGCTCCGACTGAAATCGCCGTACAGCAATGAGCCATCATGCAACAGCCTGCTGCCGCAGCAGCACAGTCGGCGTCCATCTGAACGGTGAGAAAGCTGTGCTGGCCGCTCGGTTTGTCATGAGCGTGTTGAGTATGGGCTTCCGCTTGCGCTGTGTGATCAGACGGTGATGTGGAGCCAGAGTTGGCAGGCGGCCAGACGAAAGCGAAGGCCAGCGCCAGTAACGCTGCCATTGCCATGTTCCAAATCCGCGCTGATTTTTTCATCAATAGTGATCCACCCGGGAAGACGCTGGCTCAGAAGTTACAACCCGCTCCAGGTGAGCGTGTTCCTCTTGGCGCTGCTTCCGGCTATTGGCCGAGCGTCATGCCGCAGGGCGAGGCGAGAAACCGGCGTCCTCGAGCACGGCCGCAACGGCAGATTGACTGGCGCCCGACTCCACGGTCACCCGCTTCTGGGGCAGATCGATCTCGACCTTTGCCTGAGGGTCGACCGACTGGATCGCCTTGGTGACGCTCCTTGCGCAGCCGCCGCACGTCATGTTGTCGATCTGGAACTGCATGGCACTCTCCTCACGGGTTCTGATTACCCCAAGAGATGGGGCTTCCAGTTGGTGGAAGGTCAAGGGGAGTCATCAACACGAAATCGGGTGTTGACCTTCCAGTGACTGGAAAGAGCAGAAGGGTTCCAACAGAACTCGCAGATGGAGTCGACGATGAACGTCCACGCGACAGGAGGCGCCGAGATCGCTTCCAACCTGACACCCAAACTCGGCACGGTTTCGCTACCGGTCGTCGGGATGACCTGCGCTTCCTGCGTCGGGCGAGTCGAGAAGGCGTTGAGCCGCGTCGAAGGCGTGGGGACGGCGACGGCCAACCTCGCCACAGAGCGTGCCGATGTAACCCTGGCCCGGCCCGTCGATCACGCCACTCTCATCCGGGCGATCGAAGATGCAGGCTATGAGGTTCCAGACCGCTCGGTCACGCTCGCCATCGACGGCATGACCTGCGCCTCCTGCGTGGCGCGCGTCGAAAAGGCGCTGCTCGCCGTTCCGGGCGTCGCATCCGCCACCGTAAATCTGGCGACCGAACGGGCTGCGATTTCCGCTTCCGGCGCTGTCACGGATCGGGATCTTGTCGCTGCAGTCGCCGCTGCGGGATATGAGGCGCGGCCGAGCGGGAACGAAGACGACGAGGCGCAGGCGTCCCGCAAGCAGGCGGAGCAAGCGGCCCTGGGTCGCGACGTTGCCATCGCGGCTCTCCTGACGCTGCCGGTATTCGTGCTGGAGATGGGCTCGCACCTGATCCCGGCTGTCCATGACCTCGTCATGAACACCGTCGGCATGCGGGAAAGCTGGTATCTGCAGTTCGCTCTGACGACCGTGGTGCTGTTCTGGCCGGGGCTACGGTTCTACCGGATCGGACTGCCGGCCCTCGGAAAGGGCGCGCCGGACATGAACTCGCTGGTCACGGTCGGCACGCTGGCAGCCTGGACTTACTCGGTCGTGGCGACATTTGCGCCGCAGCTTCTGCCCCCAGGCACCGTGAACGTCTATTTCGAGGCGGCCGCGGTCATCGTCACCTTGATCCTGCTCGGCCGCTACCTCGAGGCTCGGGCCAAGGGCAGGACCTCGGAAGCGATCAAGCGCCTTGTCGGTCTCCAGCCCAGGACGGCCCGCGTTCGCCGCGATGGCAGCGTCATCGAGGTGGCGCTGGGGGATGTGGTGACGGGCGACCTCGTCGAGGTGCGCCCCGGAGAGCGGATCGCCGTGGATGGCGAGGTTGTCGAGGGCGCGTCCTTCGTCGACGAAGCCATGATCACGGGCGAACCGGTGCCGGTCGAAAAGCAGGCTGGCGCGACCGTGGTGGGTGGGACCGTCAACCAGACTGGTGCGCTCACCTTCCGCGCAACCGCAGTCGGCGCGGATACGATGCTCGCCCAGATCATCCGCATGGTGGAGGAGGCGCAGGGTTCCAAGCTTCCCATTCAGGCGCTCGTGGATCGCGTGACGCTGTGGTTCGTCCCCACCGTCATGGCGACGGCGGCGCTGACCTTCGTTGTCTGGGCGATCTTCGGCCCGGAGCCTGCGATAACCTTCGCGCTCGTAAATGCCGTCGCTGTGCTGATCATCGCCTGTCCCTGCGCAATGGGCCTTGCGACGCCCACATCGATCATGGTCGGAACCGGGCGCGGCGCGGAGATGGGTGTGCTGTTCCGCAAGGGTGAAGCGCTCCAGTCTCTGAAGGACGCCCGCGTCGTCGCCCTCGACAAGACCGGAACGCTGACCGAGGGCAAACCCACCCTCACCGACCTTGAGGTCACCAGTGGGCATGCCCGCGAAGAGGTTCTGGCGCTCATCGCCTCGGTCGAGGTCAAATCGGAGCATCCGATCGCGCGCGCCATCGTCGAAGCCGCCGAGGCGGACGGGCTGACGCTGTCCGATCTGACCCGGTTCGACAGCGTGACGGGGTACGGCGTCAGCGCTGATGTCGGCGGACGCCGCGTCGAGATCGGCGCGGATCGTTTCATGGAAAAGCTCGGCCTCGATGTCGGTGCATTCGCCTCAGCTGCCACGCGACTGGCCGACGAGGGCAAGTCGCCCCTCTATGCCGCCATTGACGGCAAGCTCGCCGCCATCATCGCTGTCGCTGATCCCGTCAAGGCCTCCACGCCGGAGGCCATCCGCGCCCTGCACGAGCTCGGATTGAAGGTGGCGATGATCACCGGCGACAACAGGCGCACCGCGGACGCCATCGCGCGGCAGCTCGATATCGACGTGGTCGTGGCGGAGGTGCTGCCGGACGGAAAGGTCGAGGCCGTCAAGGCGCTGAAGCGCCAGCATGGCGGGCTCGCCTATGTCGGAGACGGCATCAACGACGCGCCTGCCCTGGCCGAGGCGGATGTCGGCATCGCCATCGGCACGGGAACCGACATCGCCATCGAGGCCGCCGATGTGGTCCTGATGTCGGGCAGCCTGAAGGGCGTTCCGAATGCGATCGCGCTGTCCAAGGCGACGATCCGGAACATCCGGCAGAACCTGTTCTGGGCCTTTGCCTACAACACCGCGCTCATCCCGGTAGCAGCCGGCGTGCTTTATCCCGCCTTCGGGTTGCTCCTGTCGCCGGTCCTGGCGGCCGGCGCCATGGCCATGTCGAGCGTGTTCGTGTTGGGCAATGCGCTGAGGCTGAGGCGCTTCCGGGCTTCGATCATCGATGTCGGCCGATGACGAGGCATTGTGAATGCTGCCGCATGGCATGGATTGGCTGGCTGCGCTAGACAGGCAAGAACGTCGGAAACAGATCACTTGAGCCACCGCAGAGGATCGCGGTGAATACCTCGGAACATGGAGGAAGAAATGCGACTGATACTTTCCCGTCGAGGCTTCTTGCTGGGTGCCTGCGCTGCCTCGGTTGCCGCCGCTGTTCCCGCGGTGGCCGACGCCAGACCTGCGCTCCACGTTCTGAAGGACCCCAATTGCGGATGTTGCTCGGCCTGGGTCGAGATCGTACAGGCAGACGGGATCGAGGTGACAGTCGAGGAGAGCATGGGAACGGCTCTCGCCCGCTACAAGCTCGACAACGGTATCCCGCAGGAAATGTCCTCGTGCCACACCGGCAGGATCGCGGGCTACATGATCGAGGGTCATGTTCCGCCCGCCGATATCCGTCGGCTGCTGGAGGAACGACCGGACGCCATTGGTCTCGCCGTGCCCGGGATGCCCTACGGCTCGCCCGGCATGGGCCCGGAAACCGAGCGCGAGGCCTACGAGGTGTTTCTGATCCGGCGCAATGGGTCGACCGAAGTCTTCTCCAGCTATGGCGCGGCCTGAGCTCCGACCAGCTGGTCGATAGCCGTCAGGGGCGAGAGCAAGCGCGCGCCTGTTCCCGCATGACGCTGTAGTCGGCGATCATCTCTGCGACGGCCGACCGCCCTGACAGGAGCTCGAGTTCCTCGGCCGCCCGCGCCTGGAACTCCCGGCCATACTCGACCAAGGGCGAACACCTCGCGAGCCTGCCGTCCTCAGAATGAACCGTCGCGCAGCCGCTCAGCAAGCTCGTTGCGATCGCGAGGACGTCGATTCGCCGCTTCCAGCATCCGACGTTGGACATCATAGGCCCTCTCCGTGGTTTCAAGGCGCTCGACGAGGCGTCCCGCTCGCTCGCCGGAGCGCCGAAGCGAAAGAAGGAACAGGGACACGGCGAGCACGATGGCGCCGTAGCGCAGCGCCGCCCGCATCCATGAGCTCGTGGCGATCCCGGTGAGGAGCCCGCCGATCATCGCCGCCCCCGCTTCCAGTCGTCGAGGCGGGCGTAGATGGTGACCGCGATCCCGCCGAAGGCGACGGCGATGAACACCCACCGCAGGGTGTCGAGATACGGCACAAGCGGCAGGATTGCGGATTGGGTCTCGGCGAGGACGCTCTGCGCCACCTCGACCCCAGCTGCGCCCAGCGTCGCCACGCCTGCCGCACCACCCGCCTTCATGGTGCGGCTCTCGGCCAGCACTTCGCGCGCTGGTGGCGCTTCTTCGGCGAAGGCCGTCGCCCGGACCGGGAACCGCTCGCCCCACTGCCGTGCGGGCCCGAGGTCGACATGGATGAACCCGGAGCGCGGATAGAAGCCGAAGCCGAGGAACCCGACCTCCCGCGCCGCCGCCGCGAAGGCCGCTGGGTCGTGGTTCGCCATGGCGATATCGAAGGCAGCGCCGTCGAGATGCTTCGACCGGGTGGCGCCGCCGACGGCGCGGTTGTGCTCGGGACTACGATAGGCCGAGCGCACGATCAGCGGCTTGCCCAGCCGGTCGCGCAGCGCCTGCAGCTTGTCGAGCGCGGGTTCGTTGATCAGCAGCTTGCCGGTGCCCCGGCAGGCGATCTCGGCCGGGCTGAAGTTCGGCCAGCGCCAGGTGCCCTCAGGCACGTCGCGCCAAAGCGTGAAGCTGATCCGCGGCTTCATCATCGTGCAGACACACCGGCCGACCAAGCCGGAGGTGACGCGCGAACTGGTCGAGGCATGGTACCGGGACCGGGCCCACATCAAGTTTCCGGAGCGGATTGAGCTGTGTCTCGGCCTTTTCCCGGATCCCGAGGCATTCCGGCCGAAGGGTCTCATCGTACGCCAGACCCGGCAGCGATGGGGGTCGATGTCGCCGGCGGGACGCCTGCTGCTGAACCGCCGCCTCGTGCAGGCGCCGGTCGACGCCATCGACTACGTGATCACCCACGAGCTCTGCCATGTGGCCGAGCCACATCACGGCACTGCGTTTTTTGAGTTACTCGACAAGGTAATGCCCGACTGGGAGCGGCGGAAGCAGAGGTTGGAACGGGCCATGGCTTGAGAACTTCCGAACCCGGTCGCGGCAGACGCAAACGCGACCCCAATCCAAGCAATTTCAGGGCGGGGATTTTTCTTTGTTCAGACAATCACTTATAGGAAATTAACCAAATCGGCGCAGTCATGAGGTCCAGAGAATACGGGCTCTGAGAGACCGCTTCCGGCCCGTCTGGCGCTGGGGGCAGTGCTCAGCCCCTCCCGCATAACCCTTGAAAACAACGGAAAAATCCGGCCGCAGCCGGATCGGGAGAACGCTTTCGCGGGGGCAAGTGGCGGAGTGGAAGGGATTCGAACCCTCGAGACGGTTTCCCGCCTGCACCCTTAGCAGGGGTGTGCCTTCGACCACTCGGCCACCACTCCGCCGCGGGGTTTAGCAGGTGCGGCACGGAAAGGACAAGGGCAATCTGGCGTTTCGTGCAGGTGTTTTTCGGGGCTCCGCGCAGAGGCTGCGAGGCGGAAGGAGGCGGGGGCAAACTGGCCCTGCGGTGGCGGTGGGGCGCGGTGGTTCGACGGGCTTGCGCCACGGCGCCGACGGACGCGCCAACCATGCGTTTCACCACAAGCGGGTCGCCTTGCCCGCCTCACGGGGCGGTCACGCGCCCAATGGCGGCGGGGGCAAACACCCTGCGCGCGACCCGTTGCGCGTCAAGCCCTGCCCCGCCGGACAGCCCGGCCTGCGCCCGATCCGCCCGCTAGGTCGAGCGGGCCGCGTCGGTCAGCGGCACGGTGATCTCGACCCTCAGACCATCGGGACCAAAGCGGCGGCTGAAATGGCCCTCAAGGTCGCCCTCGATCAGCGCCTCGGCCTCGCGCCAGGTCAGGCGAAGCTGGCCCTTCGTGACCGACCAATCGACGGAAATCGCGGGCGCGCGGCCATCGTTGCCGCCATATTTCAACGCATTCGTCGTCAGCTCATGAATGACCAGCGCCATCGCGCGGGTGCGGTCCGGCGACAGCGGCACGGGCGGGCCGGACAGCGCGGCGTCGACCTCGGGGGTGGCCATGATCTGCTCCATCTCGGTGCGGATCAGGTCACGCAGATCGGCCGATCCGGCGCGCCCGGCCACCAGCAGATCCTGCGCCGCCGCCATCGACCGCAGCCGCCCGGAGAACAGCTGATCGAAGGTCTCCAGATCTGGGGCGCTGCGACGGGTGTGGCGGGCGATGGCCTGGATGCGGGCGATGTGATTCTTGATCCGGTGGGTCATCTCGCCCAGCAGCAGATCGCGGTCATGCACCAGCCGCGCCGCCAGCCGCGCGCTGTGGGCGATGCTGCGCAGCCGTGCCTGGCTGGCGCGCGCCGCCGCCCCCAGGGCCAGCGCCAGCAGCAGCGACAGCGCGCCGACCAACAGCGTCAGCGCAAAATCGCTGCGATTGTAAAAGCCCGCCTCGGGCGTCACGGTGATGCGCCAGTCGCGCCCGGCCACGGTAATATCGCGCACCGCCTGGCGGGTGTCGGGCGACGGCGGCGGGCTGCCCTCGGGGGCGCTGTCAAACAGCAGGCCGCCATCCGAACCGATGTCGATGCTGCGCAGCCGCAGCCCGTCCTTGGCAAGCCCCACCAAGGCGGCGCGATGCAGATCGCCTGCACGGAAGGGCGCATAGATCAGCCCGCTGATCGACCGCTCGGGGCGCGATGGCACTGGATCGGCCGCGACCGGGCGGCGCAGGCTGTGGGCGGGCACATAGATCAGAAAGCCCGCCTGCTTGACCTCGGTGATCTCTTGCACCAGCTCGACCGGGGCCGAGGCCGCCGGTGCATCGGTCTCCATCGCCCGCACGATCGCCGCCCGCCGCAGCTTTTCGCTGAACATGTCATAGCCCAGCGCCGCGATGTTGCGATCATCCTGCGGCTCAAGCAGGACGATCGGCGCGATCGGCCCGCTGGCCACGCGCGGACGCACCGGCAGCGCCTGGCCATAGTTCTGCGCGATCTCGGCACTGGCGTTGGGGCTATTGGCGGCGGGCATCAGCCGCGCGAAACCGATGCCCTGAATGCCGGTGTAATACGCGCTCAGGCCCAGACTGCGCACATAATCGGCGAATTCGCGCGCATCCATTTCACCACTGGGGGATTCGAACTGGCTGGCGGTGGCGCGCAACAGCGCCAGATGCTCGCGGATGCGGTCGCCGATCTGATAGGCGGTCAGATCGGCGCGCCGTTCCAGCCGGCCCTGGATCGTCTGTTCCTCCAGCCGGGCCACGGCAAGGGTCAGCGCCGCCCCGGCAAGCAGCAGGCCAAGCAACAGGACAAGCGGCATCAGCCGGTGGCGCAGAAGGGCAAGCATCGGATCGGGCCAGAACCAGACAAGAACAGGGATCGTGCTGCCATAAGGCCAGACGCGCCCGCGATCAAGCGATTTACGCCGGGCTGAAACTCGCGCCCCCTTGCCCGCCCCCTTGCCCGCCCCCTTGATCGCCACAGGCCGCTGCCGCTATCAGGCGCCATGGCGAAACTCTATTTCCATTATTCGACGATGAATGCCGGCAAAAGCACGTTGCTGTTGCAAGCCGCGCATAACTACCGCGAACGCGGGATGCAGGTCTGCCTGATGACGGCGGCGCTGGATACGCGGGCGGGCGCACGCACCATCGGCAGCCGCATCGGCCTGACCGCCCCGGCCGATGGCTTTGACGCAAGCACCGACCTTTTCGCCCAGATCCGGGCCGCCACCGCCGCCCCCGGCGGCTGCGCCTGCGTTTTTGTCGACGAGGCGCAATTCCTGACCGCCGAACAGGTCTGGCAACTGGCGCGCGCCGCCGATGACCTGGGCGTGCCGGTGATGTGCTACGGGCTGCGCGTCGATTTTCAGGGCAAGCTGTTTCCCGGCTCGGCGGCCCTGCTGGCCCTGGCCGATGACCTGCGCGAGGTGCGCACCATCTGCCATTGCGGGCGCAAGGCGACGATGGTGGTGCGCCAGGATGCGGAAGGCCGCGTCCTGCATGACGGCGCGCAGGTGCAGATCGGCGGGAATGAGACCTATGTCTCGCTCTGCCGCCGCCACTGGCGCGCCGCGATGGACAAAACCTGCTGAGCGCGCGGCTTCTTTCTTGCTGAAATACGCCGGGGTCCGGGGCAGCGCCCCGGTCCGCCCCCTGTCTCAGAACCGCCGCAGGATGACCGAGCCGACCGAGTAACCCGCGCCAAAGGAACAGATCAGCCCCAGATCGCCCGGCACCAGATCATCCGAGAACCGGTCAAAGGCGATGATCGACCCCGCGGATGAGGTATTGGCAAACTCTTGCAGGATGTTGGGCTGTTCGTCCGGCGCGGCTTCGCGCCCCAGCACCTTGCGGCCGATGAAATCGTTCATCGTCTTGTTGGCCTGATGCAGCCACATGCGCCGCAGCTCGCCCGGCGCGATTCCCTCGTCGGCCAGATGCGCCTGGATATGGGCGCTGACCATCGGCACGACCTCCTTGAAGACCTTGCGCCCCTCTTGCATGAACTTCATGTCGCGCCGGTCGGCCAGCCCATCGGGGCGGGTCTGGCGCAGGAAACCGTTGTTGTTGCGGATGTTGTTGGAAAACTGCGTCGCGCAGCGGGTCGAGACGATCTCGAACCCCTGCCCCACCTCCTCGCGCCGCTCGATCAGCGTCGCGGTGGCGACATCGCCGAAGATGAAGTGGCAATCGCGGTCGCGCCATTCCAGGTGCCCCGAGGTGATCTCGGGGTTGATGACCAGCGCGCGGCGCACCGATCCCGACCGGATCATGTCGGCCGCCGCCTGGATGCCGAAGGTGGCCGAGGAACAGGCGACGTTCATGTCAAAGGCAAAGCCGCCCGCGCCCAGAAGCTGCTGGATCTCGACGGCGATCGCCGGATAGGCGCGTTCCATGTTCGAGGCCGCGCAGATCACCAGATCGATATCCGCGCCGTTTCGCCCGGCGTGCGACAGCGCCTGACGCGCCGCAGCCACGCCGATTTCGGCCATCAGCCCCGGCTGGTCATCGCTGCGCTGCGCCAGTTCGGGATACATGCGCGACGGGTCCAGCACGCCGGATTTGTTCATCACATAGCGGCGCTCGATCCCCGATGCCTTCAGGATGAACTCGGTCGAGGAATGCTCTTTCGCCGCCACCTCGCCTGCGGCGATGGCCGCGGCATGTTCGGCGTTGAAACGGTCGGCATAGGCGTTGAACGCGGCGACCAGTTCATCATTGGTGATGGTTTCGGGCGGCACGAAAACGCCGGTTCCGGTAATCGCGGGGGTGAACATCTGCGGCTCCTGATATTCGGGCCACCTTTCCCCGCCACCGCACCCAAGGTCAAGCGCCCGCCGCCCGGATGCCGTTACGGCAAGCACGACAAAAGGCGCCCGAAGGCGCCTTTTGCGTAACGATCAGATACCGATCACTTGTCCTTGAAGAAATCGTCGATCTGCTTTTCGGCCTCGTCTTTGGTCCAGCCGTATTTCTCTTGCAGCTTGCCGGCCAGCTTGTCGCGCTTGCCCGCCGCCTGGGTCAGTTCGTCATCCGTCAGGTCGCCCCACTTTTCCTTGACCGAACCCTTCAGCTGTTCCCACTTGCCTTCAACGATATCCCAGTTCATGGCTCTCTCCTGCTTTCGGTGATGGGCAACTGCCCGCTTCACCGACACAACCCGCAGGCCGCCCGCCGGTTCCCGGAAAATTGGGGGGTCAGACCGGGTTCGGCAATGGGCGGGATTCGGCCCATGCAGCCAGATTGTCCAGCGCCATGCGCCCCATGGCGGCGCGCACCTCCTGCGCATTGGTGCCCAGATGCGGCAGCAGGGTGACGTTATCCAGATCGCGCAGCGCCTGCGGCACGCGCGGCTCGCCCTCATAGA
This sequence comes from Paracoccus zhouxuedongae, assembly GCF_041927815.1. Lineage (NCBI taxonomy): Bacteria > Pseudomonadati > Pseudomonadota > Alphaproteobacteria > Rhodobacterales > Paracoccaceae > Paracoccus > Paracoccus zhouxuedongae. Next base: position 218,459 of record NZ_JBHFHM010000004.1, on the reverse strand, counting down.
CGTCAAGGCCCGCGCCGCCGATCCGACCGGCCCGCAGCGCGTCGATCAGCGCGGCCTCATCCACCACATCGCCGCGCGCGATGTTGATCAGATGCGCATGAGCGGCCATCGCGGCCAGTTCGCGCGCGCCGATCAGATGCCGCGTCTCGGGGCCGCCGGGGACGGCGATCACCACCATGTCGGCGGCGGCCATCACCTGTTCGATGCGGTCCATCTGCCGGGCCGGCACGCCGGGCGCGCTGACGGCGGATCGGTTGAAGAACACCACCGGCATCTGAAAGCCCAGATGCGCGCGTCGGGCGACGGCCTTGCCGATGCGGCCCATGCCGATCACGCCCAGCACCTTGCCGGTCATGTGCATCCCCAAAAGCTGCGTGGGCTGCCAGCCGGTCCACAGGCCCGCGCGCACCAGCCGCTCCCCCTCGGCGGCGCGGCGCGCGCTCATCAGCATCAGGGTCAGCGCCAGATCGGCGGTGGCATCGGTCACCGCGCCGGGGGTGTTGGTCACCGCCACCCCTGCCGCTCGCGCCGCCGCCACGTCGATGTGGTTATAGCCCACGCCGAAATTGGCCAGCAGCCGCGCGCGGACTGGACCGGCGAAGGCAGCGGCCGAGAAATCATCGCCCAGCGTTGGCAGGATCGCGTCGTAGTCAGCCAAAGCCGCGCGCGCCTGCGCAAGGCTGAGCGGCGCGGGATCATCGCGCAGGGTCGCGTCGAACCGCGCGGCAATCGCCGCCATCACGTCATCGGTCAGCCGCCGGGTGACCAGCACCCGCATCAGAACAGCTTTCCGCCGTCCGGCACCGCCAGCCGGGGGCCGATCAGCACCACCTGACCATCGGCATCGGGCAGACCCAGCACCAGCACCTCGGACAGGAACTTGCCGATCTGGCGCGGGGCAAAGTTGACCACGCCCAGCACCTGACGGCCGATCAGCCCCTCGGGCGTTTCATGGGCGGTGATCTGGGCCGAGGATCGTTTCTCGCCGATCCCCTCGCCGAAATCGACCCACAGCTTGATCGCGGGTTTGCGCGCCTCGGGGAAGGGTTCGGCGCGGGTCACAGTGCCAACGCGGATGTCGACACGGGCGAAATCGTCATAGGTGATGGTCATTTACCAAGCTCCCTGCCGCGTTCGGCGGCGGCATGAACGGTGCGCACCAAAAGGTCGGGCAGTTCCGCCATCAGCACCGCAAGCCCGGCCTGCGTCGTCCCGCCGGGCGAGGTGACATTGCCCCGCAGAACCGCCGGATCGGTGCCGGTCTGCACCGCCAGCGCCCCTGCCCCGGCCACGGTCGCGCGCGCCAGATCCAGCGCCATGTCGTCGGGCAGCCCCTCGGCCACACCGGCGGCGGCCAAGGCCTCGATCAGGTGAAAGACATAGCCCGGACCCGATCCCGACAGCGCGGTGACCGCGTCCATCTGATCCTCGGCCGACAGCCGGACGACCTGACCAACGGCCCGCAGCAGCGCCTCGGCCAGGTCCAGATCGGCGGCGGTCGCGGCGGCATTGCCGCAGATCGCGGTGATGCCCTGACCGATGGCGGCGGGGGTGTTCGGCATCGACCGCACGATCCGCGCGCCCGCGCCCAGGGCAGCCTCATAGGCGGCCAGCGTGGTGCCGGCGGCGACAGTGACAAACAGCGTGCCGGGCGACAAGGCACGCAGCGCAGGCAACGCCTGCCCCATCATCTGCGGCTTGACGGCGATCAGCGCCACCGCCGGATCGACAGGCAGATCGCCATTCACCTGCACGCCGGCCTCGGCCAGCCAATCGGCGGGGCGCGGGTCGATCACGTGCACGGCATCCGGCGCCAGCCCGCGCGCCAGCCAGCCCCGCAGCAGTGCGCCGCCCATCTGCCCGCAGCCCAGCAGCACCAGCCCGCGCGATTGAATATCCTGAAAATCCATCGTCGCCCCCTATGCCCGGCCATAGGCCTGGGCGATGGCCACGCCCATCGCCTGCGCCGGGGTCTGATCGCCCCAGCAGGCAAGCTGGAAGGCGGGGTAGAACCGCTCCGGCCCCTCGACGGCGGCGGCGATCATGCGTTCGATCTGTTCGGGCTGGGCGATCTGATCGCCCGCCAGCACCAGACCATAGCGCCAGACCATCAGCCCCTGATCGGCCCAATGGGTGAAACTGCCATCCCAAAGCTGGTCATTGGCCAGGTTCAACGCCTCATGCAGGGCGGGCAGCCGCCCGGCGGGGGGCGAGAGTTCAAAGGTCGACAGGATGCGCAGCACCTGATCGCCCGCCGACCAAGCCAGGGTGATCGCGTAATCGCGCCACTGGCCGGTGACGGTCATGGCGATCTGATCCTCGGCCACGCGGTCGAAATCCCAATCGGCGGCGGCGGCCAGCGATTGCACGATGTCGATGGGGTGGATGTCGCTGTCGCCCATCCAGCCGTCGCTGACTGCCATGGCCTGCCCTCCTGCCTCTTTGCCTGCTCTGCCCGGTTGCCACCAGGTCTGGTTCACACCACAAGGGACGGCGGGATGCGCCCTGCCCCTTACCAGATATGGTGGTCACAGGGGTCCGAGTCGTTCAAGGTCAAATCCACCCGGAATCGGGTGCGGGCCGCAGAAAGCCGTGGATAAGTCAGGCGGAATGTTCACACGGCGCCTGAAGATCGGCGCGCAAGCCATGGAAAAGCAAGCGCATTCAACGCAAGACTTCAGACTGATTGCGAAGAAGAAGGTCTGGTGGAGCAGAGGGGAATCGAACCCCTGACCTCGTCATTGCGAACGACGCGCTCTACCAACTGAGCTACTGCCCCTCGACCTGCGCGGGCTTTTGGCGCAGCCGCGCGGCATTGTCAAGCGTCCCTCATCACGCCCGTTTCTGCCGCGCAAAAGCGGTGATGTCGCCGGTCGGACGCGCCCCGGCCAGCCGCGCCACCTCGCGCCCGCGGTCGAACAGGATCAGCAGCGGGATGCCGCGAATCCCGAACCGGGCCGAGACGGCGGGATGATCCTGCGTGTCGATCTTGGCCAGCCGCACGGCAGGCGCCAGCTCGCGCGCGGCGGCGGCAAAGTTCGGCGCCATCATCCGGCACGGACCGCACCAGGGCGCCCAGAAATCGACCATGAGCGGCAACCCGTCACCCCGGATCGCCTTGTCCAGCGTGGCCGGATCAAGCGCGGCCACCTTGCCATCCAGCAGCCGCGCCCCGCAGGTGCCGCAGACCGGCCCCTGCCCCAGCCGGTCGGCGGGCAGCCGGTTGGCCTGACCACAGGCCAGACAGATCAGCTTGACGGCATCGGCCATGGCGCTTCCTTTCAGTGCTTTTTCGGAATATCCGGGCCGCAGCCGCGCGATTCAAGCCCCGCCCGGCGGCGCGGAACAAATCAAGGCTTGCACTGCCAGCAAATCCCGCTATTTATGCGCGCTCATTCACATGTCGGGTTCCCGCCCGGCCGCTTTTGCCATGGTTGCGCCCCACGCGCGGCGCACGGCAGGGAAGGCCCCGGAAAACCGCACGATATCAACGGGGCCGCGTTGGTCCCACCCACGAACCGGGGCCTTGCCCCACTGAACCAAAAGGTTGAGACATGGCCGTCCCGCAGAACCGAGTCACCCGTTCGCGCCGCAACATGCGCCGCGCCCACGATGCGCTGGTCGCCGCCAATCCCGCCGAATGCCCGGCTTGCGGCGAACTGAAGCGTCCCCACCACGTCTGCCCGTCCTGCGGGCATTACGATGGCCGTGAAGTCGTCGCCCAAGGCAACGACGTCGATCTGGACGACGACGCGGCGTAAGCCCGTCGGCCGGACGCACCGCCTATGGCCAGCGACGCGAAAAGCCCTGATGCCCCGGCTGCGAACCAGCCGGGGTTTTCTGCCGCGACGCCGGTCGATCAGCCGGTGGTGATTTCGGTCGATGCCATGGGCGGAGATCGTGGCCCGCAGGCGGTGATCGGGGGCATCCGGCTGTCGGCGGAAAAAAATCCGGCGATCCGGTTCATCGTGCATGGCCCCAAGGCCGAGATCGGCCCGATGATCGAACGCGCGGGCCTGTCCGCGCGCTGCGAGATTCGTGACGCCGCCGAGGTCGTGACGATGACCGACAAGCCCAGCCAGGTGCTGCGCAGCGGGCAGAAGACCTCGATGTGGTCGGCCATCGACAGCGTGAAGAATGGCGAGGCGAAGGTGGCCGTGTCCTGCGGCAATACCGGCGCGCTGATGGCGGTGTCGATGATCCGCCTGCGCAAGCTGCCCGGCATCGACCGCCCGGCGATTGCCTGCCTGTGGCCGTCGCGCAACCCTTCGGGCTTCAACGTGATGCTGGATGTCGGCGCCGACATTCGCGCCGAAGCGGGCGATCTGCTGCAATATGCGCTGATGGGCGCATCTTACGCGCGCAACGGCCTGGGGCTGGCGCGCCCGCGCGTCGGCGTGCTGAACATCGGCACCGAAGATCACAAGGGCCGCCCCGAGCTGAAAGAGGCCCAGGACATGATCGCCGCCCATGCCGATGCGGGCGGCTATGACTATGTGGGCTTTGTCGAGGGCGGCGATCTGCCCTCGGACCGGGTGGATGTGATCGTGACCGACGGCTTCACCGGCAACGTCGCGCTGAAAACCGGCGAGGGCACGGCGAAACTGGTCGGCGATTTCCTGAAAGAGGCGTTCTACGCCACGGTCCTGTCCAAGTTCGCAGGCCTCTTGGCGCGCGGATCGCTACGCCGGTTGCAAAAGCGCATCGACCCGCGCCGGGTGAATGGCGGCGTGTTCCTTGGGCTGAATGGCACGGTGGTGAAATCGCATGGGTCGTCGGATGATACCGGCGTATCGGCCGCGATCCGGCTGGCCTTCCAACTGGCGCAATCGGGATTTCATGAACGGCTGGCGGCACGGGTTGCCGCTGCGTCACGCGCGGTGCAGGATGGTGCCGATCCGGGTGGCGGCGATTCCGCCCAACCCTAAGACCGGGAAGTGCGATGACGATCAGAGCCGTGGTGCGCGGCGTGGGCCATTACCTGCCCGCGCGCGTGATGGAAAACGCCGAGTTCGAAGCGCGGCTGGACACCTCGGACGAGTGGATCCGCACAAGGTCGGGGATCGAACGCCGCCATATCGCCGCCGAGGGGCAGACCACATCCATGCTGGCGATCGCTGCCGGGCAGGCCGCGCTTGCCGATGCCGGGCTTCAGGCCAGCGATCTGGATGCTGTGATCGTCGCCACCTCGACCCCCGATCTGACCTTTCCCTCGGTCGCCACCATGGTGCAGGCGGGGCTGGGGATGGATCGCGGCTTTGCCTATGACGTGCAGGCGGTCTGCGCAGGCTTTGTCTATGCGCTTGCCAATGCCCATGCGATGATCGTCGCGGGCCTTGCGCGGCGCGTCATGGTGATCGGGGCCGAGACCTTCAGCCGCATCATGGACTGGACCGACCGCGCCACCTGCGTGCTGTTCGGCGATGGCGCGGGCGCCCTGGTGCTTGAGGCCCAGCCCGGCACCGGCAGCGCCGACGATCGCGGCATTCTGGCGGTCGATCTGAACAGCGACGGGCGGCAGCGCGACATTCTGTATGTCGATGGCGGCGTGTCCAGCACCGGCACCGCGGGCGTACTGCGGATGCAGGGCAATGTGCTGTTCCGCCATGCCGTCGAAAAGCTGGCGCTGACCGCCGAGGCGGCCCTGGCCAAGGCGGGGCTGAGCGATGGCGATGTCGACTGGCTGGTGCCGCATCAGGCCAATCTGCGCATCATCGCCGCGACCGCGCAGAAGATGGGCCTGCCGATGTCGAAAGTCGTGGTGACGGTGCCCGATCACGGCAATACCTCGGCGGCCTCGATCCCGCTGGCGTTGTCGGTGGGCAAGGCGCGCGGCCAGATCCAACAGGGCCACCTGATCGTGACCGAGGCGATCGGCGGCGGTCTGGCCTGGGGCGCGGTCGTCCTGCGCTGGTAGGCGGCACCCGGCAGCACCGGGCGCGCCAAGGGTCAGAAGCGGTAGTTCAGACCCAGGTTCAGCACATGGCTTTTCGGCGTGATGCGGGTGGTCGCGCTTCCGATCCCGACCGTCGATTTGCCGAAATTGCGATATTCATATTCGCCGTAGGCCGACAGCCGGTCGTTGATCGGGCGCTCCATGCCGAAGCCCACTGAATAGCCGTTGTAATCCTGGTCGATGACCTGGCCGGTGCTGGCGGTGGTCTTGACGTTTACCCGGCCGAAGCCGGCGGTGACATAGCCCAGCGTGTCGTCGTACACCTCGCGCCCGAGGGTGCCGCGCAGGAACAAGGATTGCTTCATCGCCTGTTCGACGGTGCCCGACAGGCCGCCGACCGGCGCGGCCATGGTGAACGAATCATCGGCGCGGCTGAAGCCCAGCTTCAGTTCGGCCCCGACGATGAAGCTGCTGCCCGCATCCCAGCGATGGCCGACATGCAGATCACCCGTCAAGCCGCGCATGTCCAGCGTGCCGGGGGTCGCCATGCGGCGTCCGACCTCAAGCCCGAACCGGTCTTTCCCCGCAACCTGCGCCCCCAACTGCCCGCCGACAAAGGTGCCGCACCAGCGGTCGCAGGGGCGCGGCATCACCTCTTGCGCCAGAACGGCGGTGGCGGCGGTCAGGCCAATGGCCAGCGACAAGGCAAAGGTTTTCATCGTCAATCTCCTGCGGTTGGCCACAGCTAACCCCCGCACAGGACCAGAGTCACGGACGAATCGACCATTTTTAATGAATTATAACAGGGCGTTAATTGTCGATAACTGACCGTTCAGTTTTTCACGCATGACGTGCGGGACGCGGCGGCATTTGCACGCGGGCCGTGAAGGCGCAGCGGAAGGCACGGCGAATCGCAGCGATTGCCGGGGCCGCGATTCGCGCGCCAAGGGCGACTATTTCAACTGACTGTCCTTGGACCCGCGCCGGTTGATGCCGCCCACGGGGCGAAAGCTGCGGTCGCGCGCGCCCTGACAGGCGATGCACAGCCGCACGCCCGGCACCGCCTGACGCCGCGCCGGGGGAATCTCGTCGCCGCATTCGGCGCATTCGGCCAGCCCCTCGCCCGCCTGCGCGCCGCGCCGCGCGCGCTGCCGTGCCAGGGCCTCGGCGATCGAGGTTTCGATCTGGTCACTGACCGCCTCATCCCGCGCCCATCCACCTGCCATGGCACCCCCCATTTCCTGCATCCGCAATATGGTGCCGGGGCCGTCGCAAATCAAATCCCGACAGCCGGGCGTGACGGTTGACTTGCCCCCCGAAAAAACCCATCTTTCGGAAAATATGGATGAAATCGACCCGAAGGTGCGCAGATGAGCGACAAGACCCTGACCCGGATGGACCTGTCCGAGGCCGTATTCCGCGACGTGGGCCTGTCGCGCAATGAATCCGCGGCGCTGGTCGAACAGGTGCTGGGCTTCGTCTCGGACGCACTGGCGGATGGCGAGACGGTCAAGATCTCGTCCTTCGGCACCTTCTCGATCCGCGAAAAGGCGCCGCGCATGGGTCGCAACCCCAAGACCGGCGAGGAAGTGCCGATCAGCCCGCGCCGGGTGCTGTCGTTCCGCCCCTCGCATCTGATGAAGGACCGCGTGGCGCAGGGCAACCGCGGCTGATCCGGGGGCGAGATGCAGAAATCCGCCCAGGCCTTTCGCACCATCGCCGAGGTCGCGTCCATTCTGGGCGTGGCCCCGCATGTGCTGCGGTTCTGGGAGCAGCGTTTCGTGCAGGTCGCGCCGATCAAGGGCGCGGGCGGGCGGCGCTATTACCGGCCCGAGGATCTGTCGCTGATGGCGGGCCTGCGCATCCTGTTGCAGGATGAGGGTCTGACAACGCGCGGCGTGCAAAAGCGGCTGGCCGAACAGGGCGTGGCCGCACTGCGCACCGAGGGGCAGGCCTGGCTGGATGCCCAGCCGCCGCTGCCCGAGCCCGCGCGCAAGCCGGCGCGGCGCGGCGCCGACGTCGCGCATGTCGAGGCGCAGCCCGAAGCCGAAGGCGCGCCCGTGGTGGCGGTCGAGGCACAGGCGGGTGTTGCCCCGCAGGCCGAACGCGCGGTCGAGGATGAAGTGACACCTCAGGCCGACCCTGCGCCTGAGGGTGAGGCGACGACCGACGCTGAAGATCACGCGCCCCAGGATGACGCGGCACCTCAGGCCGATCCCGCACCCGAGTATGTAGCGCCACCTCAGGCCGACACTACGCCCGAGGCTGTCGCGCCACCTCAGCCCGACCCTGCGCGCGACTCCGGCGCGCAGGCCGAAGCGCCGCCCGCGCAACGTCGCGGCCCCGCACCGGCCAGCCTGCCGCTGTTCCCGGACCTGCCGCCCGCCGCTCCCGCCCCTGCCCCGACCGCGCCGCGTGCCCGCCCCGCCGCCCCGGCGACGCCGCCGCGCTTCAGCGATCCGATGGCCGACCGGCTGGCCCGGCTTGGCCATGCGCTTGCCCGTATCGACCAGGCGCTTCAGGATCAGCCCGCGACGCCCCAGACCCGCGCCGATCTGGCGGCCCTAGCGCAGGATCTGCGCGATCTGGCGGATCAGGCCGCATCCGCCGGTCAGGCCGCCGCACGCTAAGCCCCCGCTGCCGCCAGCACCAGCACCGAACCCGCCAGCGAAGCCCTTGCCTGCGCTGTAAAATCCGCTCCGCGCGCCCGGCGCGAAAAAATCCTGCCGAACCGCTTGCCCTTCCCCCCGATCTGGCCTTATACGGCACGGGTCGGGCCGTGGCGCAGTCTGGTTAGCGCGTCCGTCTGGGGGGCGGAAGGTCGCGAGTTCGAATCTCGCCGGCCCGACCATTTTAGAAACGCCCATCCCATCCGGGGTGGGCGTTCTTCGTTTCCAGGGGGGATCATGTCCCAATCTGCTGCCAATCCGCTGCCCGCCGATCCGGGCGTGCTGCCCGATCACGCCATTGCCGCGCTGATCGACCGGGGCGCCATCACCCTGACCGCTCCGCCCGCCGCCGACCAGATCCAGCCCGCAAGCCTAGACCTGCGCCTTGGCACCGGCGCCTGGCGCATCCGCGCCTCGTTCCTGGCGGGCAAGGGGCGGCGCGTGGCTGACCGGCTGGCCGATTTCCAGATGCACCACATGGACCTGACCCCCGGCGCGGTGCTGGAAAAGGGCTGCGTCTATCTGGTGCCGCTGAAGGAATCGCTGGCCCTGCCGCCGGGCATCAGCGCCATTGCCAATGCCAAAAGCTCGACCGGGCGGGTTGACCTGCTGACCCGCGTGATCAGCGACGACGGGACCGAGTTTGACCGCATCTCCCCCGGCTATACCGGCCCGCTTTACGCCGAGATCTGCCCGCGCAGCTTCTCGGTCCTGGTCCGCCCCGGCATGCGGCTGAACCAGATCCGATTCCGCCAGGGCCAGGCGGTGCTGGACGACGCCGCCCTGCACGCCCTGCATCAGGAAAGCCCGCTGGTCGATGGCGCAGCGGTGATCGACCACGGGCTTGGCTTTTCGGTCGACCTGCGCCCCGGCCCCGGCGATCTGGTCGGCTGGCGCGCCAAACCCCATACCGGCGTCATCGACCTGGGCCTCTTGAACCATTACGACCCCGCCGATTTCTGGGAACCGGTGCGCACCACCGCGCGCCAGATCATCCTTGACCCCGGCGCCTTCTACATCCTCGTCTCACGCGAGGCGGTGACGATCCCGCCCGACTATGCCGCCGAAATGGCCCCCTTCCTGGCCATGGTGGGTGAGTTCCGGGTGCATTACGCGGGCTTCTTCGACCCCGGTTTCGGCCATTCGCAGGCGGGCGGCGCGGGATCGCGCGGCGTGCTTGAGGTGCGCTGCCACGAGGCCCCCTTCGTGCTGGAGGATGGACAGATCGTTGGTCGACTGGTTTACGAACGCATGGCCAGCCCGCCGCAGCGGCTTTACGGCGCGGGCATCGCCTCGAACTATCAGGGCCAGGGGCTGAAACTGTCCAAACATTTCCGCGCGCCCTGATCGCCGACACGCAACAGGGCGCCCCAAGGAACGCCCTGCCTGCTTCTTCTGTTCATAAATACTCAGACGCGACGCTGACCGTCAGTCCTGCACGCGGGTATAGGTGCCCTGCCCGGCCAGAATGGCGCGGAAGCCCCCCGGCTCATCCAGCGAGAAGACCACGATCGGAAGGTGGTTGTCGCGCGCCAAGGCAATCGCGCTTGCATCCATTACGCCCAGGTGCTTTTGCAGCACCTCATCATAGCTCACTTCGTCGTAACGCTTTGCATCGGCGTGCTTTTTCGGATCCTTGTCATAGACGCCATCGACCTTGGTGCCCTTGAAGATCGCCTGACAGCCCATTTCATTGGCGCGCAGCGTCGCCGCCGTGTCGGTGGTGAAATAGGGGTTGCCGGTGCCCGCCGCAAAGATGCAGACGCGCTTTTTCTCCAGGTGGCGGATGGCGCGGCGGCGGATATACGGCTCGGCCACCTCATCCATGCGGATCGCGGAAATGACGCGGGTGTGGATGCCCTCGGCCTCCAGCGCGGCCTGCATCCCAAGCGCGTTCATGACGGTCGCCAGCATCCCCATGTAATCGGCGGTGGCGCGCTCCATCCCCTGCGCCGACCCGGACAGGCCGCGAAAGATATTGCCGCCGCCGATCACCATGCAGATCTCGACCCCAAGATCATGCACCGACTTCACCTCGGCGGCGATGCGCGCCACGGTCGGCGGGTGCAGGCCATAGCCCTGGTCGCCCATCAGCGCCTCACCCGAGATTTTCAGCATCACCCGCTTGTAGGTCACATTCTCGGCCAAGGGCTTTTTCATCGCGGGCTCCTGCATCACTGGCGGGTTTCATTGGCGCGCAAACTGTCCCAAAAGGGGCGTCGGATCAATGGGCGTGATGGAACTATGACGGCGCTTTGCGACATTCTGACGGCGGCGGGCCGCGACCGGCCGGTGCTGATCGCCGGGCCGACGGCCAGCGGCAAGTCGGCCCTGGCCTTGGCGATTGCACAGGCGGCGGGCGGCACCGTGGTCAATGCCGATGCGCTGCAAGTCTGGTCGAACTGGCGGGTGCTGACCGCCCGCCCCTCGCCCGATGATGAGGCCGCCGCCCCGCACCGGCTTTACGGACATGTCGCGCCGGGCCAGCCCTATTCGGTCGGCCATTGGCTGCGCGATCTGGCGCCGCTGCTGGCCGGGCCGGGCCGGCTGATCATCACCGGCGGCACCGGGCTTTACCTGACCGCCCTGACCGAAGGGCTGGCCGCGATCCCCGAAACACCGCGCGCCATCCGCGCCCGTGCCGATGACCGCCTGCGCCGCGAAGGCCCCGCGGCTTTGCTGGCCGAGCTTGACCCCGCCACCGCTGCCCGCATCGACCGCCAGAACCCGGTGCGCATCCAGCGCGCGTGGGAGGTGCTGACCGCCACCGGGCGCGGCCTGGCCGACTGGCAGGCCGACACGCCGCCGCCGCTGCTGACCCCGGGCAGCGCGCTGCGGCTGGTGATCGACACCCCGCCGGACGCCCTTGCCCACCGCATCGCCGCCCGTTTTGACGCGATGCTGGCGGCAGGCGCCCTGGATGAGGTGCGCGCGAACCTGCACCATTGGGACGCCACGCAGCTTTGGGCCAAGGCCCATGGCGCACCCGAGCTGATCGCCCATCTGCGCGGCCAGATAACGCTTGATCAGGCGCGCGACCGCGCGGTCATCATCACCCGCCAATATGCCAAGCGACAGCGCACCTGGTTCCGCGCCCGGATGGGCGATTGGCGAAAGATCGCCGGGTCGGTGCAGGTCGCGGGCTGAACCGTTGCGTTCAGGCTGGCCTCGCGCCGCCCTTGCGCCTATCGTCGCGGCAGCAACGGAACCGGATGGCCCATGACCGCAGCCTTTCGCCCCGACCCCGATCTTGATCCGCGCGACCCGATGGCGCGGCTGGCCTCGCTCACGCGGCTGGCGCGGGGGCCGAAATGGCGCCATGAGTCGGTGCGCAGTCTGGACCGGGCGGTGCTTTACTGGTTCACGCGGGGCCAGGGCCGGTTCAATCTGGCGGGAACGGTGCAGGGTTACGGCGCCCATCACGCGCTGATCCTGCCCGCCGGGACGCTGCATGGCTTTGATCTGTCGGCGCAGACCCAGGGCTGGATGCTGACCTTTCCAGCGGGCTTTGCCGGGCTGCCGGACGCCCCCGCGCATCTGCGCCTGCCCGATCTGGCGCGTCAGGCCGAACTGACCCAGTGGATCGACCGGCTGGGCCGCGAATTGGCCGAGCCTGACTCCCCCGGCGCGGCGCGCGCCGCCGATTGCCTGTGCGGGCTGATCGCCGTCTGGCTCATGCGCCAGACCAGTGCCGCCCCCGCCGCGCCGCGCCCCGCCAGTGCCGCCGAACGCATGGCCGCGCGTTTTGCCGCCGCGATGGAACAGGCTTTCCGCACCGGTCAGGACGTGACCGACATCGCCACCGCCCTGGGCGTCAGCCCCGCCTATCTGGGTCGCGCCTGCCGCGAAAGCTGTGGACGCAGCGCCCATGACCTGCTGCACGAACGCCGCCTGTTCGAGGCCCGCCGCCTGCTGGTCGATACCGACCGCGCCGTGGGCGAGGTCGCGCGCGCTGCCGGGTTTCAATCGGCAGCCTATTTCACCCGCGCTTTTGTCGCAGCCACCGGCCAGACGCCAAGCGCCTTTCGGCAGGCAGAGGAAAGTTCACATGTCTTGTGAACAACATGATTTATAATTTTGATTTTATTAGACCAATATAAACTATCTTCACACCAACTGTGAAGCTTTTCACATTTCACGCAGGCGCTTGACCGCCCGCAAACCTGAACGTATCTGTCAACCAACCGACCCGCGCCGCCAAAGGCCTTGCCATGCGCCACCCCCTGCTGCCCCTGCTGCTGTCCGGCCTCGTGATCGCCACCAGCCCCGCCTTGGCCCAGACCCCGGATGATGAGGTCACCGACCGCGCCATCACCCAGGTCATCGTGCCGCAGGTGCAGGCCTTTGCCAAAGCCGCCACCGCCCTGTCGCGCGCCAGTGGCGACAGTTGCGACCCGGCGCGCCTGCGCGCGCCCTTTGACCAGGCTTTCGATGCCTGGATGGCTGTGCAGCATCTGGATCTGGCGCCGATGCAGACCGATGGCCGCGCCCAGGCGATCAACCCCTGGCCCGACCCCAAGGGGCGGCTGGCGCCCACGCAGGATGCGCTGATCGAGGCCTCGGACCCGGTGGTGACCGACCCCGCCGCCTTCGCCCACCTGCCCGTCGCGGCGCGCGGCTTTCCGGCAATCGAACGGCTTTTGCTGGGCGCGCCCATGCCCGAGGGCTATCGCTGCTCTCTCCTGCAAGCCACGGCCGCCGATCTGGCCGCGCAGGCGCAGGCCATCGATACCGACTGGACGGAGGGCTTTGCCGCCGATCTGATCGCTCCGGGGCCGGACAAGCCGTTCCTGACCCAGGCCGAGGTGCGTCAGGCGCTGTTGACGCAACTGGTGATCGGGCTGGACCGGCTGGGCGATCACCGGCTGGGCCGCCCCTTGGGCAGCTTTCACAAGCCGCGCCCCGACCGGGCCGAGGCCATCGCGTCTGGCCGCAGCTTGCGCAATATCCGTCAGGCGCTGACGGGACTGCGGTCGCTGGCCACGGCGCTTGCGCCCGACGCGCCGCAGACGGCCGCCGCCTTTGACCGGGCCGAGCGGCTGGCCGACACGCTGAACGACCCGGTTCTGGCCGGGGTGGCGACCCCGCAGGGCCGGCTGCGGGTCGAGATCCTGCAACAGGCGATCCATGCCGCCCGCGATGCCGCGATGTCCGAGATGGCCAGCCAACTGGGCGTGACGCTTGGCTTCAACGCCGCCGACGGAGACTGACATGACCCCCACCCGCCGCCGCTTTCTGGGTGCCGCCGCCGGGGCTGCCGCCCTGGCCGCGCTGCCGCGCCTGACCTGGGCCGAGGCCGGATCGCCCGCCTGCCTGGCCGCCGCCAAAGCCGCGGATGGCAGCTATGCCGTGCATGGGCTGACGGCGCGGGGGGCGCGGCTGTTCGCGCTGCCGCTGCCCGGTCGCGGCCATGCCGCCGCCGCCCATCCGACCCGCCCGCTGGCCGTGGCCTTCGCCCGCCGCCCCGGCAGCTTTGCCTTGGTGCTGAACGCCGTGACCGGCGCGCAAGCCGCACGCCTGACCCCGCCCGAGGGGCGGCAGTTCAACGGTCATGGCGCTTTTGACGCCGAGGGCGCGGTGCTGATGACATCGGAAGTGGTGGCCGAAACCTCCGAGGGACGGATCGGGCTTTGGGCCACCGAGGACTGGCGGCGGATCGGTGAATGGTCGACCGGCGGCATCGGCCCGCATGATGTGAAACGCCTGCCCGATGGCCGGCTGGTGGTCGCCAATGGCGGCATCCAGACCGACCCGCAGGACCGCAGCAAGCTGAACATCGACCGGATGCAACCCAGTCTGACCTATCTGGGCACCGACGGGACGATCCTGGATCAGGTGCGGCTGGACCCGGACCTCGCGCAGAACTCGATCCGGCATCTGGCGCTGCTGGCCGATGGCCGCGTCGCCTTCGCGATGCAATGGGAGGGCGACCCGGCCGAGACCGTACCGCTGCTGGGCCTGCACCGCACGGGCGAGGCCCCGGTGCTGGCCGACACGCCCGAGACGGAAGCCTTTGTGATGCAGGGCTATGCCGGCTCCATCGCCGAGGCCGGCGGGCGCATCGCCATCACCTCACCGCGCGGCGGCGCGGTCATGGTCTATGGCAGCGACGGCCGCTGGCAGGCCACGCATCGGCGCGCCGATGTCTGCGGCGTGGCCGCCGATGGCGCGGATTTCATCGTCACCGATGGCAGCGGCGGCTTTGGCCGGATCGCCGGGGATCGGCTGACCATGCTGGGCACCGGCCCGGATCAGTGGGACAACCATCTGATCGCGATCTGATCCCGCCGCCGCTTTCTTGAGTATTTAGACAAAGAGGAAGGGCAACGTCGCCCCTTTCCTCTTTGCCCAAATACTCACTCTTCTTCGACATCTCCACGCACGTCGCGGTTGCCCCGGAAGCCCTGCGCGATCACGAATTTTTCCGAACTGTCGCTGCGCGAGGATGGTGGCTTCATGTGAAAGACCTTGGTGAAGTTGCGCTTCAGCGTGGCCTGAAGCTCATTCTCGGCGCCGCCCGCCAGCACCTTGGCGACGAAGGTGCCGCCCTCCTCCAGCACGTCGAAGGCGAAATAGGCGGCGGCCTCGACCAGGGCGATGATGCGCAAATGGTCGGTGCCCTTGTGGCCGGAACTGGCGGCGGCCATGTCGGACATGACGACATCGGCAGGCCCGCCCAGCCAGGCCTTGACCTGTTCGTCGGCGCCGTCCTCAAGAAAATCAAGCTGGTGGATCTCGGCCCCGGCGATCGGCTCGACCTCTTGCAGATCGACCCCCAGCACCCGGCCCACGCGCTTGCCCGATTTCTCGGCCAAGGCGTTGACGCGCTTGACCGCGACCTGGCACCAGCCGCCGGGCGCACAGCCCAGATCGACGACGCGCGCGCCCGGCACCAGGAAGCGGAAGCGATCGTCCAGTTCCATGATCTTGTAGGCGGCGCGCCCGCGATAGCCCTCGCGCCGGGCGCGGGCCACATAGGGGTCGTTCAACTGCCGTTCCAGCCACAGGGTCGAGCTGAGCTTGCGTCCCTTGGCGGTTTTCACGCGCACCCGCAGATCGCGTTGGCCGCGCCCCGAGGTGTTCTTGCCGGTGGGGGTCTTTGTCATCTCATACCTCTTCGCTCAGCACGCCATCGGCGGCCATCTGCGCGTAAAGCAGCCCCTCGCGCAAGCCACGGTCGGCCACCGACAGCCGTTCGGTCGGCCAGACCCGCATCAGCGCCTGAAGGATCGCCGCGCCCGACATGATCAACGCCTGCCGGTCGCGGCCGATGCGCGGATCGTTGCGCCGCCCGTCGGGACCAAGCGACAGGTAGCCCCGGATCACCGCGTCGATATCGGACGACCGCATCGTCAGCCCGTCGACCTTGGTGCGGTCATAGCGTTTCAGCCCCAGATGGCTGGCCGCCACCGTTGTCACCGTGCCCGAGGTGCCCACGACCTGAAACCGGCCGCGCGTCGATCCAGTCAGATAGGGCGGGAAATCGGCCAGCTTTTCCTCGAAGAACCAGCTCATCAGGGCAAAGCGGGCGGCGTCATCCTCGACATCGGCGAACTGGTCGCGCAGCGTGGCGACACCCAGCGGGACCGAGATCCAGTCGACCAGCCGCGCATGTGGCCCCGGCCCCTCGGGGGCAAGGCCAAAGCCCTGCGACAGCCGCATCATGGCGCGGGCGCGGTCGGGCGGCTCGACCGCCGACAGGTCGATCCAGACAAGTTCGGTCGAGCCGCCGCCGATATCGACCACCAGCAATTCATCGGTTCCCGGATCGACCAGCGGCGCGCAGGAAATGACGGCGAGCCGGGCCTCTTCCTCGGCGGGGATCACCTCGACCGCAAGGCCGGTTTCGCGCCGCACCATGCGCATGAAATCGCGGCTGTTGCGGGCGCGCCGGCAGGCCTCGGTGGCCACCAGACGCATCTTGCTGACGCCGTGCAGTTCGATCTTGCGTCGGCAGATTTGCAGCGCCTGCACCGTGCGCACCATCGAGGCACGCGACAACCGCCCCGAGGCTTCAAGCCCGTGGCCCAGTTGGACAGCCTTGGAAAAGCTGTCCACCACCTGAAACTGACTGCCCACCGGACGGGCAATCAGCATCCGGCAACTGTTCGTGCCCAGATCAAGTGCTGCATAAAGCGGCTCGACCGGGGCCGGTCGGGTGACGGGCGGCGCTGCGACCGCCTTGGGGAACGCGCCCGCACCCTTGGGACGCATGGGCGTCATGGAACGCCCTCCGATGTCGTGTTGCGCCCATGGTAATCACAGGCAGCGCGGCGATTCAAGGCACTGATCCGGCGGCAGCGATGAACGCGGCTCATCGACGTCATGAGGATTTCGGGCAGGACGGCGGCGCGCGGCGCGGTTAGTCGTGTCGCGCAGACCCCGAATCTGGTCGAAATCCGCACCAGAGGCGACCTTTTCATGCCGCATTTTGACCTTGAGGAGAATCAGATGCCCCAGATCACCATCGTCTACTGGCGCGACATCCCGGCCCAGATCATCGCGGGCAGCGGTCGGCGCGGCGTCAAGCGCGCCCTGCCCGAACGCTTTGAACAGGCCATCGACCGCTGCGCGATGAAGGTGGGTGCGCGTGACAGCGACGCCTATCTGGCGGAATGGCGCAAGGCCGCGCCGATCACGGTTGAGGCCGAAGACGACACCGCCGCCGCCGATGCCACGCTGGCCCGGCTGCTGGCCGAATATGACACCGCGCGCATCAAGGCGCTGATCGACACCGACGGCTGGGATCGTCCCGCCGCAACCCCCTGAGGACCGCATGGCGCTGATAGGCTTTCGACGCAGCAAGACCACCCCGGACACCGCCCCCGTGGCCGATTTCCTCGAGGGGTTCTCGATCGAGGTGATGCCCCGCACCGCCGCCGGGATCGCGGATTTCCGCGATCTGCTGCCCGTCGGCAGCCGCGTCTATGTGGCCCATATCAGCGGCACCCCGATCGAGGACATGGTGGCCACCGTCGCCCGGCTGAGCCGCGAGGGCATGGCGCCGATGCCGCACCTGCCCGCCCGGCTGATCCCCGACCGCGCCACCCTGGCCGACTGGCTGGCGCGCTACCGCGAGGCGGGCGCCACGCAGGCGCTGGTTCTGGGCGGCGGGCTGTCGGAACCGACCGGCAGCTTTCACGAGGCGATGCAACTGCTGGAGACGGGCCTTTTCGACGGCTTCACCCGCATCCATGTCGCAGGCCACCCCGAGGGCAACCGCGACATCGACCCCGCCGGTGGCGAGGCGCAGGTGATGGCGGCGCTGGCGCGCAAACAGGATTTCGCCCGCGCGACCGGCATCGACATGGCCATTGTCACGCAATTCGCCTTTGAGGCGCAGCCGATCATCGACTGGACAGCGCGGCTGGCCCAAGCGGGCATCACCCTGCCCGTCCATATCGGCATCGCAGGCCCGGCCAAGCTGCAAACCATGATCAAGTTCGCCATCGCCTGCGGCGTCGGCCCGTCCTTGCGTGTGCTGCAACGCCGCGCCCGCGACGTGACCAAGCTGGTGATGCCGTTCGAGCCCGACAGCCTGATTGCCGAACTGGCCGCCCACAAGGCCGCCGATCCCGATTTCCCCATCGAACGGGTGCATTTCTTTCCGCTGGGGGGTATCAAGACCTCGGCCGAGTGGATTTCCCGCGCCCGCGCGCGTTGAGACAAGGATCAACAATGACCCGCACCGTATTGGAATCGAAAACGAAAACCGTTGTCATCGGCTTTGATGAACCGTTCTGCGTGATCGGCGAACGCATCAATCCGACCGGCCGCAAGAAGCTGGCAGCGGAACTTGAGGCGGGCGATTTCTCGACCGTGGAAAAGGACGCGCTGGAACAGGTCGCCTGCGGGGCGATGGTGCTGGATGTGAACTCGGGCGCGGTGTTCACCAACAAGATGGCCGAAGATCCGCGCTATGCCGACAACAATTTTGTCGAACCCCCGCTGATGCGCGATCTGTGCGCGCGCATTCAGGCGCTGGTCGATGTGCCCCTGTGCATCGACAGTTCGGTGCCCGGCGCGTTGCAGGCCGGTCTGGAAACCTGCGAGGGGCGCCCGCTGCTGAACAGCGTGACCGGCGAGGAGGAGCGGCTGGAACTGGTGCTGCCGCTGGTCAAGAAATACAACGTCCCCGTGGTGGCGATCAGCAATGACGACACCGGGATTTCGGAAGATCCCGACGTGCGGTTCGCGGTGGCGAAGAAGATCGTGCAGCGCGCCGCCGATTTCGGCATTCCGGCCCATGACATCGTGGTCGATCCGCTGGTGATGCCGGTCGGAGCGATGGCCAGTGCGGGGCAGCAGGTCTTTGCCCTGGTGCGCCGGTTGCGTGACGAGCTGGGCGTGAACACCACGTGTGGTGCGTCCAACATCAGCTTCGGCCTGCCGAACCGGCACGGCGTGAACGCCGCTTTTCTGCCGATGGCGATCGGCGCGGGCATGACCAGTGCGATCATGAACCCCGTCCGCGCGCAAGAGATGGAGGCGATCCGCGCCGCCAATCTGATGATGAACCACGACCCGAACGGCACCGACTGGATCCGCTTCTCGCGCGTGCTGGACGCGATGAAAGAGGGCGCGACCTTCCCCGAGGCCAGTGCCGCCGCCGCCAGTGCCGGTCGCGGCGGGCGTCGCGGTGGACGCGGGCGCGGCTAGGGCGGGCTTTTTCCACGACAGCCGACGGGGCTTAACCGCGCGTTAAGCTCCGTTTGCCATCCTGCCCCTGACGAATCGCAAGGTGGCAAGGCATGGGTCGGATCAGCCGCGGGAAACAGGGACCGCTTGACAGGCTGGTCATCGGTTGGCTCGCGGCTGTCTGGGCGGCGATCTGCCGGCTGCTGGCCGGGCGCGCAGTCCGCCCGCAGGCCTGGCGCCCAACAACTTGGCCGATGGGGCTGCACGGCGCCTTGGCGCAGGCGCCCCTGCGGCTTGTGCGCACGCCGCCTTGGCCGCCGCCCGGTGCGGGTGCTGACCGTATTCCCGTCCGGCGAGTGACCTGTCACGGGCGGGGGATTGGCCCTTGGGGTGCTGCGCTATCGCTGATACCGCTCGCGCAAGGCCCGGTCGACGGCGGGGGTGACGAAACGCGACACATCACCGCCCAGCCGCGCGATCTCCTTGACCAGCTTCGAGGCAATCGCCTGCCTGCGCGCATCGGCCATCAGAAACACCGTCTCGACACTGGAATCCAGCGCGCGGTTCATGCCAACCATCTGAAATTCGTATTCAAAATCGGCGACCGCGCGCAGCCCGCGAATGATGACCTGCGCGCCCACATCGCGGGCGCAATCGATCAGCAGGTTTTCAAACGGATGCGCGATGATCTGACAGCCGGTCCGGGCTGAGATTTCGGCACATTCGGCCTCGACCATCGCCACCCGCTCTTCCAGCGTGAACAGCGGGCCCTTGTCGCGGTTGATGGCGACACCGATCACCAACCGATCCACCAAAGCGGTAGCGCGCTGGATGATGTCAAGATGGCCCAATGTGACGGGATCGAAAGTGCCAGGATAAAGGCCGATGCGCATTCACGCCCCCTTGGTCAGCGTGACGGGCGGCGCAGGATCAAGGCCGACCACCCGGTCACGGAATCGTCACCGTCACCCGATGCGAAAGCGGCGCAAAAATCAAGACAAAATTGCCGCGCCGCAGCATCGCGCCAAAGGCGCGGCGTCGGGGCGATCGGTTGCGGAATGGGGCGCGTCAGCCACGCCGGAGCCTTGAAGCTCTCGGTCCCGCCCCTGCCGCCACAGCCTGCGCCCGTTTGCACCGCCGCGACCCGCGCCCTGCCTCGCGACCGAAACCACGGGCAGCGCATCGCTCGCCAGGCGTCAACGCTGCCGCCGCCATGTCCGCCTTGGCCGACATCGGGGCCGACACCGGGCCGGGGAGCAGGGTCAGGTGTCCATGGTTCCCGAACCTCGACAGCCCAGCACAGAGGCGCGACGTCCACCGCGTCGCAGCGCCCCGAGCGGGCTTCAGGCGCCCATGATCATCCCCTCAAGCGCGCGGTTTTCCATCGCCAATTGCTTCAGCCGCGCCGCGACCGCATCGCCGATCGAGATGACGTCGATCATCCGGTCGTCCTCCATCACCGGCATGTGGCGGAACCGCCCCTCGGTCATCCGCTCCAGCACGGCAAGGGCGCTGTCGGATCTGGCGCAGCCCGCGACCTTGCGCGTCATCAGATCATCGACCGGCATCGACAGCGCCGCCGCGCCCGATTTGCCCAGTTCGCGCACGATGTCGCGTTCCGACAGAATCCCCGCCACCGTCAAACCATCGGGCGAGACGATCACCGCGCCGATCCGGTGGCGCGACAAAAGCGCCGCCGCCTCGCTGACCAGCGATCCGGGCCGCACCGTGATCGCCGCCTCGGACGCGCCCTTTTCGGCCTTCATCGACAGGATGTTCTGAACAAGCATCGGATGGTCCCCCGGTTTGGCGATCCCGGCGCGCAGCCGCCGGTTGAGTTCAGGGTTGCGACCACCGGTCCATCTGTCAAGCCCCGCGAACCGCGCCTGCATCTTCGGTGGCAGATTCCGCCGCATCGACGGCGGCCTCCAGCCGGGCGACCTCGCGGCGCAGGCCCTGGCCCAGGGCCTCGGCCAGCCGGTTCATGCGGTCGGACCGGCGGTCATCGACATGGCGGACCAGCCAGAACGACCGCGACAGGCTGACCGCGCCGGTCAGGATCCGCCGCAGCCCCGGCGCAAATGGCAGCGCGAAATCATGCACGATGCCGACCCCTGCCCCGGCCCGCAGCGCCATCAATTGCACCGCTACCGAGTTCGAGGCGAGGCCCGGCGGGCGCAGGCCGACCTCGGCCAGATAATCCAGTTCGCTGTCGAAAATCAGGTCGGGAATATAGCCGACGATGCGGTGCGCCCCCAGGTCGGCGGGGCTGGCGATCGGGGCATGGCGCGCCAGCCAGTCGCGGTCGGCGGCCAGATGCAGGCGGTAATCGGTCAGCCGCTGCACGGTCAGCCGCCCGGCCTTGGGCGGGCTGACGGTGATCGCCAGGTCAGCCTCGCGCCGCGACAGGTTGAAGACGCGGGGCAGCGCGACGATCTGGATGTCCAGCCCCGGATGATCGTCGCAGATCGCCGCGCAGACCTGCGGCAGCAGGTAATTGGCGCAGCCGTCGGGCGCACCGACGCGCAACTGGCCGGTCAGGCGACCGGTTTCGCCGCCCAGGGCCTCGGCCCCGGCGGCAAGTGCGGCCTCGGCGGCCTCGGCATGGGGGATCAGGCGCGCACCGTCATCGGTCAGCGCATAGCCCTGGGGCGATTTCGCAAACAGCCGCACCGCCAGTGCCTGTTCCAGCCGGGCGATGCGGCGCCCCACGGTGGCGGCATCCAGACCCAGACGGCGGCCCGCGCCCGACAGCCCCTCGGCCCGCGCGACGGCCAGGAAAATCCGCAGGTCATCCCAATCCGGCTGCATTGCCCACCTTTGCATGAATGCAAAACGCTTTTGCCGATCTGGTGGTTCTCAGCACGAAAATGCAAGGCTATTCTGCGCGGGAGCGAACAGGAGGACGCGCCGTGACAGAGACTGGGAAAGAGACTGGGAAGGAAATCGGGCATTGGATCAATGGCAAGCTGGTGGCGGGCAAATCCGGCCGCTTTGCCGATGTGCTGAACCCCGCCACCGGCGAGGTGCAGGCCCGTGTCGCGCTGGCGACCCAGGCCGAGCTGGATCACGCCGTGGCCGAGGCCGCCAAAGCCCAGCCCGCCTGGGCCGCGACCAACCCGCAACGCCGCGCCCGCGTCATCATGAAATTCGCCGATCTGATCAATCAGCACATGGACGAATTGGCCGATCTGGTCAGCCGCGAACATGGCAAGACCCTGCCCGATGCGCGGGGCGACGTGCAGCGCGGGCTTGAGGTGGTCGAGGTCTGCATGGGCGCCCCGGCCATGCTGAAGGGCGAGTTCACCGACAATGCCGGCCCCGGCATCGACCTGCATTCGATGCGTCAGCCCCTGGGCGTGGTCGCGGGGATCACGCCGTTCAACTTTCCGGCGATGATCCCGCTGTGGAAGATGGCCCCGGCGCTGGTGGCGGGCAATGCGATGGTGCTGAAACCGTCCGAGCGCTGCCCCTCGACCTCGATCCGGCTGGCCGAACTGATGCAGGAAGCCGGGCTGCCCGATGGCGTCTTGCAGGTGGTGAATGGCGACAAGGGTTGCGTCGATGCGATCCTGGACAATGATACCGTTCAGGCCGTGGGCTTTGTCGGCTCGACCCCGATTGCGCAATATATCTATGGCCGGGCCTGCACCAACGGCAAGCGCGCCCAGTGCTTTGGCGGCGCCAAGAACCACATGATCATCATGCCCGATGCCGACATGGACAAGGCCGCCGATGCCCTGGTCGGTGCCGGTTTCGGCGCGGCGGGCGAACGCTGCATGGCGATTTCGGTGGCCGTTCCGGTGGGCGAAGGCACCGCCGAGGCGCTGATCGAGCGGCTGGTGCCGAAGATCGAAAAGCTGAAGGTCGGCCCCTATACGGCGGGCGATGATGTCGATTTCGGCCCGGTCATCACCGCCCAGGCGCGCGACCGGATCGTCGGGCTGATCGACAGCGGCGAGGCGGCAGGTGCCACGCTGGTCGTCGACGGGCGCGGGCTGAAGATCCAGGGCTATGAGAACGGCTTTTACGTTGGCCCCACCCTGTTCGACAACGTGACCCCCGAGATGGAGATCTACAAGCAAGAGATCTTCGGCCCGGTGCTGTCGGTGGTGCGGCGCAAGAATTACGACGATGCGCTGCAACTGGTGATGGACAACGAATATGGCAATGGCACGGCGATCTTCACCGCCGATGGTGATACCGCGCGCGATTTCGCCAGCCGGGTGAATGTCGGCATGGTCGGCATCAACTTCCCGATCCCGGTGCCCCTGTCCTATTACAGCTTCGGCGGCTGGAAGAAGTCGGCCTTCGGCGATCTGAACCAGTATGGCCCGGATGCGCTGCGGTTCTATACCAAGACCAAGACCGTGACGTCGCGTTGGTTCAGCGGCATCAAGGATGGTGCGGCGCTGAACTTCAAGCCGCTGGATTGACCAGATCGGCCCCGCCCGGCGCGTCCGGGCGGGGCCGTTCGTTCAGGTGAACAGGAAATCGTCGGCGCCGATCTGCCCCAGATCGGTATGGGTCAGGCGGATCGTCATCAGATCGCCGCGAATGACCACATCATCGCCGTCCTGCGCCATGCGGCCCGCCACCCCGCCCCAATCGCTGAAATGGCTGCGGGCGATTTCGATCCGGTCATTGCCATTGGCAAGGGCGTCGAAATCCTCGATCACCACCTGACCGCGCACGGCGGCGGTAAAGACAAAGGTGTCATCGCCCAGGCCCCCGTTCAGGCGCACGCCGCCGGCGCTGCTGACGATGCGGTCGTGACCCTCGCCGCCATAACCCCGGTCGCCGGATGTGCCCAGAGTGATCGTGTCATTGCCCGCCCCGCCATGCAGCAGGTCGCGCCCCGATGTGCCCGACACCAGGTCATTGCCGCCTTGGCCGAACACCACGCGGCCCGCCAGACGGTCGGCGCCACCCGTGCCCTCGGTCGCGCGGCCATAGGCCACATCGTTGTCGCCCCATTCGAAGGGCGACCAGTGTTCATCCTCCAGACGGTCGGCCTGCACCGAATAGGGCCAGTTGATGACGCTGCTGTTGCCTGCGGAAAGTCCTTCAAAATCAACGCGCTCGATGCCGGTGGCCAGCGTCAGCCCGGTGCCGTCCTTGCGATCGAAGGCCAGCGTGCCGTCGCCCAGACGATAGACCGACCAGTCGGTATGCCAGCCGCCCAGCCGCAAAGTGTCGGTGCCCGCCCCGCCCTCGACCCGGTTCACCCCGGTCGAAACGCGGATCACGTCGTCGCCCGCGCCCGCGTCGATATAGTCGTTCGAGGCCCCGTCGCGGATCAGATCGGCGTATGCCGTGCCGATCAGAAAGGCCGGCTCGCCCCGGTGGCTGGTGACGGCGGTGGCGCGATCCTCGACCCAAGTGGTCGGGCGCAGCGCCGCGCCGAGGTTCGAGATGATGACCGCGCTGTCCTCCTCCATCAGATCGTAAAAGGCCGATGCGCCGATGCGGCCGATGGCGTCGGTGGCCATGCCGCCCAGATGGCCCGACCAGCCCGCCAGGTTCAGCAGGCCAAAGCCGCCCAGATCAAAGGCGCCGGTGCCATAGATGCCGTCGAACAGGATTACATTGTCGGTGGCATGGGCCAGGTCGTAATCGGGATTGACCAGCCCCACCCCGCCCGCCGCCGCCGCGCTGGCAAGGTCGGGCTTGTCACCGATCAGGCGGAACACCACGTCGTTTTCATAGCCAAGGTTCATCACCCGCCCCGACGCGTCGATCACCGGCGAGGCATGGCCGACATAGCTGCTGTCGGCAAAGAACCCGCCCGCCAGCGTATCGGCAAAGCGCGACTGGATGTTCACCATGCCGCCGCCCAGGCTGTAGCCGGTCACGACGACATCGGCCCCGGTCAGCCCATGGCTTTCGGCATAGGCGCGCACGGCGGCCAGCACCGGTTCCAGCTTGGGGGCAATGGTGTCTTCGTTCAGCTGGAAGTAATCGGGCAGATCGACGGGCGAGTTGGTGCCGGCATAGGACAAGGCCATCCGCACCACCTGCCCCGCGCTGTCGCGTTCGACCGCCACCCGCACCTGCGGCCCGGATTCGGCAAAGCCGGTCAGCGGGCTTTCGATCTTGATATAGCCCATGCCATCGGCCAGATCGGCGGGCAGGCCCAGATCGGCGACGCCCAGACCCGACCAGCCCGAGGGCCAGGGCAGCGTCCCGTTGCTGCCATCCAGCGTGCCGGGCGGCAGCGCGCCGATGCCTGCATCCAGAACCGCGCCCACATTGACGCCGCCGATCGACGGCATCGCCGCCGCCGTCGCCAGCTTGTGACTGAGAACAGCCAGATCCAGCGCCGCCTGCGCCGACAGATTGCGATAGTTGAAAAGTGCCACGCCGTTCCCTCCCCGAAACTGATGCGTTCAGTCAGGATAGGGTCAGGACGAATGCGCGCCGAAGCATGACCTTGGGTCAAGCGCGGCCGGCGCGACGTAACGTCATGCGGTTACAGTTTCGACAGCTTGTCCTGAAGCGCGGCAAGCTGGCGCTTCATCTCGGCCAGGTCGTCGCGGTCGGCGTCGGTTCGCGGGCTGGGCGGATCGTCATCCGGCGCGGGGCCGGAACTGGCGCCCGGCACCCCCCAGCCCGCCATCATCGAGCGCAGAAACGCCTGCTGCTGGCGCTGCATCGCCTCGAACCCCGGCATCGAGGCCATGGGGTTCGGGAAAGCCCCCAGATTTTCCATCATCTTCGACTGGCCTTCGCGCAGCATTTCAAAGCTGGCGGCCAGGAATTGCGGCACCACCGATTGCGCCTGGGTGGTGTAGCTGCGCACCAGATCGGTCAGCACGTCGATCGGCAGCACGCTTTCGCCGCGGCTTTCGTGTTCGGCGATGATCTGCAACAGATATTGCCGCGTCAGGTCGTCGCCCGATTTCAGATCGACGATCTGCACCTGACGGCCCGCGCGGATGAAGGCGGCGATGTCCTCAAGCGTCACATAATCGCTGGTTTCGGTGTTATACAGCCTGCGGCTGGCATAGCGCTTGATCAACAGCGGCGCCTGACCCGCATCCCCCGAACTGGCCGCCATGTCGAACCCCTTTCACCTTGCGGGCGACTGCGCCCGGCTGGCGATCAGATTAGGCGGGGATTTCGCAAATGCAAAATAAAAAGGGCAGGCCGCGCGGGCCTGCCCTTTCCGTTCACGTCGCGGCAACCTTACTTCAGGTTGGCGGTCGCCTTCTTGGTCGCGTCGGCCACGTCCTTGCTGGCCTTTTTCATGGCAGCCTGCGCGTCCTGCGACATTTCCTTGCCGGCCGACAGCATCAGCTCGACGGTGTCCATCTGAACCTTCTTGGCGACTTCAGCGAAAGCCGACATATGTTCGGCGGCCATTTCGGCGGTGGCCGAGGCGAACTCGCTCATCGCTTTGGCGTAGTCGGCGGGTTCTTCCTTCGATTCCGCCAGCTTGCCCAGCTTGGTCAGCGTTTCCTTGGCCCATTTGGCGCTGATTTCGGTCGATTTTTCAGCGGCGTCCAGCGCGACCTTGGTCATCTTCTCACCCAGTTGGGCCTGGGTCTTGAAGGCGTCCTGGAAGGACGAGGTGTCAACGTTGAACGAGGCCAGCATGTCCTGCATCGGCTTGGTGAAATCGGCGGCTTTGGTCATTGGGTCATCTCCTGCGGTGGGTTCTGCGCACGAGGCCCATCAGAGGGGACATGCGCGGGTGATAAGGCGAATATAGATGCCGCAGTGCAGCATTACAACCCCGCTCATGCTGCACCGCAGCAAAAAACATCGAACCGCGCGGTTCGGCGCCCCCGGCCCTGTCATTCAGGGTCTTTCTCGACCACATAGGTGCCGGGCGCGGCGGCCAGGACCGGGAAACCCTTGACCGAACCGGGCACCCGCGCCGCCACCTGATCGCCCGACCGCGGCGCGATCCAGTCGCGCCACCGCGGCCACCATGATCCTTCGTGCCGGGTCGCGGCCTGCCGCCAGGCGGCGAAATCGCTGATCGGCGCGTCGGATGTGTAATGGCCGTATTTGATCTTGCCGGGCGGGTTCACGATCCCCGCGATATGGCCGGATTCCGACAGGATGAAGGTCTTGTCATCCGATCCCATCTGCGCCACGCCCCGGAAACTGTCGCGGGCAGGCGCGATATGGTCGGTCTCACAGCCGATGGCCATCAAGGGCACCCTGACGCCCGACAGGCTGACCTGATGGCCCAGCACCGGGAAGCTCGCCTCCGCAAAGGCATTGGCCTGGCACAGGCCGCGCAGATAATCGATGGTCATCTGCCCCGGCAGGTTGGTGCCGTCGCCGTTCCAGAACAGAAGGTCAAAGGCCGGCGGCGCCTCGCCCATCATATAGCTGCGGATGGCAGGTTTATAGACCAGATCATTGGCGCGCAGGAACGACATGGTGCGCTGCATGATCGTGCCCTGAAGGATGCCGTCGCGCTTCACATGCGCCTCGATCCCGTCAACGAAATCGTCCTGCAGGAAGGTCGTGAACTCACCCTGGTCGGAAAAATCGGTCAGCGTGGTGAAGAAGGTGGCCGATTTCACCGAGGTGTCGCCGGTCTTGTCCAAAAGCGCCAGCGTCAGCGACAAAGTGGTGCCGGCGATGCAATAGCCCACCGCATTCACCTGCGGCTGGCCGGTGATGGTTTTCACCGTGTCGATGGCGCGCAGATAACCATGGGCGACGTAATCCTCAAGTTTCACATGGGCATAGCTGGGACCGGGGTTCTTCCACGACACCACGAACAGCGTGAAGCCCTGATCGACGATCCATTTGATCAGGCTGTTCTGCGGCTTCAGATCCATGATGTAGAACTTGTTGATCCAGGGCGGAAAGATCAGCAAGGGCACGGCGTGGACCGTTTCGGTGGTCGGCGCATACTGGATCAGCTCGAACAATTCGTTGCGATAGACCACCGATCCGGGCGTCGCGCCGATGTTCTGGCCGACCTGAAAGGCCGACCGATCCGACAGCGTGACCAGCAGTTCGCCCTTGTTGGTCACGATGTCATCGACCAGGTTTTCCAGCCCCTTGACCAGGCTTTCGCCCTCGGTCTCGACGGCGCGTTCCAGCGCGTCGGGATTGGTCGCCAGAAAGTTCGTGGGCGCCATCATGTCGATGATCTGGCGGGTGAAATAGCGCAGGCGGCGGGCGGCTGCGGGGTCGTCGACCGCAGGCAGGATCTCGGCCAGGTTCTCCTCGATCGCGGCGACGGCGATCTGATACTGGCGCTTGACGGCGTTGAAAAAGGGGTGGCTGTCCCACAGCGGGTTCTTGAACCGCGGATCGGCGGGGCCGGGATCGTCCGGCGCCTTCAGCGGGCCACGCATCAGCGCCTGCTGGGCCTCGATGTAATGACCAAGCGACTGGCCCCAGAACTTGATCTGCGTCTCGATCAGCCGGGCGGGATGGGTCGCCCAGGCCTTCATCAGCGCCTGTCCGGTCTGAAGATAGAAATCCGCCCCCGGCCCCTCCAGCGCGGGCTCGGGCATCTTGCGCTGCGACAGCGCCCCGACAAGCCGCTGGGTCAGCGCCTCGATCCGCTCGAGGTTTTCGGCCAGGGTGGCGCTGATCGCACCCTCTGGTTGCGGGTTATTCTGCGGCGCAGAATCAGCGGGGCTTTGCGTGACCGGCCGGTCAGTCGCCTTGGGCGCGGGCTTGGCCGCCTTGGCAACCGGCGGGGGGGCGGTTTCAACCTTTGGCTGATCCGCGGCGGGTTTTTCGCGCAATTTTCTTGCGCCCGACCGCGCCTTGGCGCCCGAATCCTTTCGCTGTCTTGTTGTCATGACCGCTGATCCCCCCTAATCTGCATCACCAGCATAAGGGCGGCAGGACGCAACCGACAAGGCGCAACAGCCCACCCAGAAAAAAACCGGAGAGCGCTGAAAATGATGAGGGGCATGAAGGGTCTGATCTCTTACGACCTGATGGAGACGATCCGCAACACGAACGAATGGATGGGGGCATCGGCCCGCGCCATGGCCTCGTATCCGGTCTGGGGGTTGGTCCCGCATCCGATGTTCAAGGTGATGTCGGCCTGGGGGCGCGTCACCGAACGCAGCTTCGCGCGCATGGTCATCAAGCCCGACTGGGAGATTCATTCGATCGCGGGCGAGACCGGCCAGGATCATCTGGTCTATGTCGACAAAGTGATGGAAAAGCCCTTTGGCGATCTGATCCATTTCCGCGTCGCCCGGCGCGAGGCGATGGCCCGGCAGGTGCTGATCGTCGCGCCGATGTCGGGCCATTATGCCACGCTGTTGCGGTCAACCGTCGCCAGCCTGCTGCCCGATTGCGACGTCTACATCACCGATTGGCACAATGCCCGCGACATTCCGGTGTCGAAAGGCAAGTTCGACATCGAGGATTACACCGCCTATCTGGTCGAGTTCATGCGCCATCTTGGCCCCGATCTGCATGTGATCGCGGTCTGCCAGCCCGCGCCGCTGACGCTGGCCGCGACCGCGATCATTGCCGAGGAAACCCCCGACCAACAGCCGCTGTCGCTGTTCCTGATCGGCGGCCCGGTCGATCCCGATGCCGCCGCCACCGAAGTGACCGAGTTCGGCAACCGCATGACCATGGGCCAGTTGGAACATCTGGTCATCCAGCAGGTCGGCTTCAAATATCGCGGCGCGGGGCGGATGGTCTATCCGGGTCTGGCGCAGCTTGCCAGCTTCATGGCGATGAATGCCGAAAACCACGCCAAGGCCTTTGCCGACAAGATCTATGCCGAGGCGACCGGGGCGGGCACCGAAGGCGACAAGCACAACCGCTTTTATGATGAATATCTGGCGGTGATGGACATGACGGCCGAGTTCTATCTGTCGACCGTCGACCGCATCTTCAAGCGGCTGGAAATCGCGCAAAACAGCTTTACCGTCGATGGCAAGCCGGTCGACATCACAAAGATCGACCGTACCGCGATCATGACGATCGAGGGCGCGAATGACGATATTTCCGCGCCCGGTCAATGCGTTGCGGCGCTGAAGCTGGCATCGGGCGTGCCCGATGCGAAAAAGGCGCAGCATCTGGAACCGGGTGCGGGCCATTACGGGATCTTCGCGGGCAAGTCGTGGCGGCTGAACATCCGCCCGCTGGTGCTGGAGTTCATGGACAAGCACGCAGCCCCCGGCAGCGCGCCCAAACCCCGCAAGTCGCGCAAGCCGCCGGCGCGGCAGGACATCACCGATGCCGCCGATGCCGGGCCAGAGGATGCGCATCTGGCGGTCTGATCGCCCTGCCCCACAAGCAGCGCCTCACCTGACGCCCCGGTCGATGATCGGGGCGTTTTTGCGTCACGCGCGCGGGGTCAGCCGCAGCCAGATCCCGTCGCGCCCGCGCACCGTCAGATAGGCGACCGGCTCGGGGCGGCGGCCCGGCACCGTGTCGATCCAAAAGGCGCGCGCGATCAGGGCCAGCATCAGCGGCCCCTCGATCATCGCAAAGCCCGCGCCGGGGCAGACGCGCGGCCCGGCCGAGAACGGGATGAAGGCGCGGCGCAGCCCCTCGCGGCCGTTGTCGGTGGCAAAGCGGCCCGGATCGAAGGCATCGGGATCATCCCAGATCCGTTCGTGGCGATGCAGATGCCAGGGCGACAGCACGATCTGCGCACCCGGCGCGACGTCGCGGTCGCGCAGACGCTCGGGGCGGGTGGTCTGGCGCACCATCATCGGCACCGGCGGATACAGCCGCAGCGCCTCGCGGAACACCGCGCGGGCCGTGGGCAGCCGCCCGATCAGGCCAATGTCGGGGGTGTCCGCGCCGATCTCGCGCCGCGCCTCATCCGCGACGCGATCCTGCCACTCGGGGCTGTCGGCCAGCAGCCACAAGGCCCAGGCGAGCGCACTGGCCGATGTCTCATGCCCTGCCAGAAAGAAGATCGCCACCTGATCGACCATTTCGGCGGCCTCAAAGCAGCGCCCGGTCTGCGGGTCGGGCGTGGTCATGATCTTGGTGGCCAGATCGTCGGGCGCGGTGCCTGCGCGGATCGCGGCCATCCGGTCATCGGTCAGCCGGGTGATCAGGGCGCGGATCTCGGCGGCCGTGGCGCGGGTTGCGCGCGAATGCGGGCGCGGCAGCCAGCGGGGCAGCGGCAGCAGTGCCGCCAGATTGACGATCGGTGCGGCGCGCTGATGGCGGCGGAAGGCGTCGAACACCTGCGCCGCAAGACCGTCCTGAATGGGGATCGAAAACAGCGTGCGAAAGATCACATCGGCGGCGGCGTGGCTGGCCTCGGGTTCGATGTCCAGCGCGGTGCGGCTCCGCGCCGACAGCCGGTCGATCATCGCAAGGCTTGCCGCCCAGATCGCCGGGAACACATCGCGCAGCCGCCCGCCCTCGAACGCCGGGTCGATGATGCGGCGCTGCGCGGCCCATTGATCGCCATTGGTGACAAAGACCGACTGCCCCAAAAGCGGCTCCAGCCCCTCGCGCAGGCGGTCGGATTTGGGGAAATCGCCGGGTCGTTCCTTCAGCACCAGATCGATCAGCGCGGGGTCGTTGCACAGATACGACCGGAAGAACGGCGTGCGAAAGGCGGCCATCCAGGCGCGATAGAGCTTTGCCGGATGCGCCGACAAAAGGTCGGCCCGGACCAGCCGCAGATAGCGCCAGAATCCGGCGCGGCCCTGTCGCACGGGAGGTTTCGGCGGGTGATGTGGGCACTGGCTCATGTCATCGACCGATGGCGATTGACCGCCCGCGTCTTGCGGCTTTTCGAGGGCGCGCGATCCGCGAACCGCTCGGCCAGGGTCAGCGGCCCGGCGGTGATCTGGAAATAGTCATACCAATCGGGCCGGTCAAAGGCGCACAGATACTGGATATGTCGGCGGAAGAACCGCCATTTGATCGCCGCCTGCCGCGCGGGTGACAGGGTTTGCGAATAGGCCGCCGACAGGATCAGGGGCCAGCACTGATCGGGCGGCGCGACGCCGGTGACGGCGACCGGATCGCACAAGGCAAAGGCCGCGCCATCGCCGGGCGCGGTCACGTCGATCCATGTCAGATCGCGGCGGCGCGACAGATCGGCCAAGTGGCGGCGCAGGCTGCGGGCCTGCGGCAGAAAGCTGACCATCGGCACCACCTGCCCCAGCGGCAGAAACCCCAGCCGCGCGGCGTCCGGCACGCCCAGACGGGCGGTCAGATCGGCCAACACCTCGACCCCGATATGCACGCCGGATGAATGGCCGACGACCAGCACCTCATCATAGGTCGGATCGGTCAGCGCGGCATGGATGCGGTCGGCAAAGTCGCGCTGCCGGGCGGCCAGATCGGGCGGCGTGGCCCCCAGCCAGCGGGCAGAATAGGCGTAATCATGCATCAGGTAATAGGCGAAGAACCGGCCATCATGGGCCTGAAACCATCGCAGCACCGCCCAGGTCAGACCCGCGCCGAAGGGCAGCCCGGCCCAGAGCGGCAGCCCCAAAAGGCTCGCGCCCCAGACCAGCAGCGCCCCCAGGCCAAGTGCCAGAAGAAGTTGCACCACCAGTGCCACAATCGGATAAAGCGCCGCGATCACCGGCCCGCGCCGCAGCCGCATCAGCCGGAACAGCGCCCCCGACCCGATATAGGCCCATGAAGTGCGCAGCAATTGCCCATAGGTCGCCAGGATCGACCGCCCCATCGAGCCTTGAACGATGTCGGACCAGACCAGAACCTCGATCTCGGCCTCGGCGGGCTGTCCCTCGGTCAGGGTGCGGGCGCGCCAGCCAAAGCCGCCAGCGGGCGGCTTCCAGGGCGCGGTCGTCAGCTCATAGCCCGAGATCGCGGCCTGATCGGCGCCTTCCTTGCGGTAAAGTTCGCGGTAGCGGCGCGGCGGGATCGGGTCATAGCCGGGGATATAGAACACCCGCCGCCGCATCGCCTGATCCTTTCACCACTGCACAAGCGTCAAGCTAACCCATTGGCGGGCCGGGGGAAAGGGGCTGCGCTTAGCGTGGCGCGGCGGGGGTGGCAGCCCAGCGGGCCTCATTTGCCTCGATCGCGGCGATGCGGCGGGGATGGGGCGGATGGCTGGCCAGCCAGGCAGGCCCTGCCCCCACCCCGCCCCCGGTCAGCGCCGCCAGCTTGCCAAACAGCGCCTTTTGCGGTTGCGTGCCCAGCCCGGCGCGGATCATCAGCGCACTGGCGAAGCGGTCGGCGGCATATTCATCATCGCGCGACAGCCGCGCGGCCACGGCCGAGGCCGCCAGATTGGCGATCCAGACGCCGACGCCCGGCAGGATGCGCCCCAGCAGCCCGCCCAGCAGGATGCGGATCGCGTTCTGGCCGGTGAAGTCGATCATCCGCCGCCGCGCATGGCCCAGGCTGACATGGCCCAGCTCATGCGCGATGACGCTGGCCAGTTCCGGCGCGGTGACGCGGCCCATGTCGAAATGATCCAGAAAGCCGCGAGTCAGGAACACCCGGCCATCGGGCGCGGCCAGGCCATTGACGGGGGCGACCTCATAGACATGCACGGGCAGCCGCTCAACACCAAGCGCGCGCGCCAGATCGGCCAGAACCGGGCGCAGGCCGGGATGATCCAGCGGGGTCGAGCGCGCATCAAGTTCCGCGCGCAGCCGCCAGGCCGAGGTCAGCCAGATCACCAGGCCGTAGCCGATCATCAGCAGAATGGGCAGAAGTTTCAGCATCATGACCCTGATGTGGGGGATCGGCGGGCCGGGGTCAATCGCCCTGACGCCGCATCAGTCGCCGTTTTTCGACCGCGCCGCCTGCAGCAGCCACCAGCCAGGCCCGATCACCGCCGCAAGCGCCGCGACCAGCCCCAGGGCCGACCCGGCCAGATCGGCCGCCGCCTGAAGATTGTTGCCACACACATGGCCAAGCGCCAGATAGGCCCCGACCCAGATCGCCGCGCCGGCAAGGCTGGCCAAGGTGAAGCGCCCGCGACGAAAGCCCGCGGCGGCGGCGGCATAGGTCATCCCGGGGCGCGACCGGGCTGAACGGCCAGCGGGACAGGAACACCGCCAGCCAGCCGCGCGCCGCCAACATGGCGCGCGCGCGTTGCGGCACAGACTGAACGCCGCCTGATCGGCGATTACATAGCCGGTCAGGGCCGCGCCCGCGATCTGCGCCAGCCCCAGATCGCCTGAGCCGACAAAGGCCCCCGCCCCGATCAGCACCAGCGAGGACGGCACCGGCAGCCCCGGGCAGGACAGGACCGTGGCCAGCCCCACCAGCCACGGCCCCCGGACGGGCAGCAGCGCCAGCAGGCTGTCGGTCATGGCGCGCGCTCCGGATCGCGGGTGGTCTCCTGCGCCAGCCGGGCGTTCAGCCGGTCCAGCAGTTCGGCCAGCGGGATGCCCTCTGCCTCCGCCGGCCAGGGTGCGGCCTTTGCCGGCACCGGGTTCGGGGCGCGGCGCCAGCACGTCAACCAGGCTGTGCGGCGGCAGATGCCAGCATCGTTCGACATAGCCGGGCGTCATCCAGCCCGCGGGCGGCTGATGGATATTGGCGGGGTCCGACCAATAGATCGCCCGGTCGATCAGCCGTCAGCCAAAGAACAGCGCGACCGCAACCGCCAGCACAAAGGCCACAAAGGCGACGGGCTGGCGCCGCGCGAGATCGCGGATCATCCCAGCAGCTTCATCGCGCGGCCCAAGCCCGCAAGCGTCATCGGCATCATCCGTTCGGGGAAGATCTGCTGGATCATCGCGGTCGACTGGGTGAAGGGCCAGTGGTTTTCGGCCACCGGGTTCAGCCAGACGTGATCGGGCCATTGCGCGCAGGCCCGGCCCAGCCAGACCGCGCCAGGTTCGTCATTCCAGTATTCGCTGGCCCCGCCGCGCATCGCCACCTCATAGGGCGACATCGCCGCATCGCCCACGAAAATGCATTTGTAATCAGCGCCGTAGCGGTGGATCACATCCCAGGTGGAAATGCGTTCGGTCTGTCTGCGGCGGTTGTCCTTCCAGACGAAATCGTAAAGGCAGTTGTGGAAATAGAAATGTTCCAGGTGCTTGAACTCGGCCCGCGCGGCGCTGAACAGTTCATCCATCACCCGGATATGGTCGTCCATCGAGCCGCCGACATCCATGAACAGCACCACCTTGACGGCGTTGTGACGTTCGGGCCGGGTGACGACATCCAGATAGCCGTGATCGGCGGTGGCGCGGATGGTGCCGTCCAGGTCCAGCTCCTCGGCCGCGCCGTGCCGCGCCCAGGCCCGCAGCCGCTTCAGCGCGACCTTGATGTTGCGGGTGCCCAGTTCCACGCTGTCGTCGAAATCGCGAAAGGCGCGCTGATCCCAGACCTTGACGGCGCGGCGGTGGCGGGATTCGTGCTGGCCGATCCGCACCCCCTCGGGGTTGTAGCCATAGGCGCCAAAGGGGCTGGTGCCGGCGGTGCCGATCCATTTCGACCCGCCCTGATGGCGGCCCTTCTGTTCGGCAAGCCGCTGTTTCAGGGTCTCGATCAGCTTGTCAAAGCCGCCAAGCGCCTGCACCTCGGCCTTGTCAGCCTCGGACATCTGGCGTTCGGCCAGGCGGCGCAGCCAGTCCTCGGGCAGGTCGATGGCGTTCAGGATGGCGGCATCGGGTATCGCCTCGACGCCTGCGAAACTTTCGGCAAAGGCGCGGTCAAAACGGTCAATGTGGCGTTCGTCCTTGACCATCGCGGCGCGGGCGAAATGGTAAAAGCCGTCGATGTCAAAGGCTACGACACCCTTTGACAGTCCCTCAAGGAACACCAGATATTCGCGCAGGCTGACCGGCACCTGATGGCGGCGCAGGCTGTCCAGAAAGCGCGTGAACATCGGGTCAGCCCGCCAGACGGTCGATCAGCACGGTCACGCCGACGCCGATCAGCGCGAAAGCGATGGCATGGGCGATGGCATATTGCGCCACATCGGCGCCGGTGCCGCGCAGCCTGCGGGCACGGGTTGCGCCCACGATCGCACCGATCAGAAGTCCTGCCAGAATGATCATCGCGCGCCCCCTTTTGCCCCGGTTTAGCCGCGCCCCCCCGCCGGGGCAAGCCGAACACGGCTGCGTCAATCACGACGCTGTTGCTTGCGGGAACGCAATCGCACCGGGCAGCGTTGAACCCGTAACCCATTGCCTTTCGACGAGGAGTTGCCGATGCCCCGCCGCCTGATCCCTGCGCCCCGCACCACCACCGCGCTGCTGGCCAGCCTGTCGCTGATGGTTCCGACCTTCGGCCAGATCGCCCATGCGCAAGAGGCGCCGGTGGTGATCGACGGCGACACCGCCGCGACGATGAACGCGACCGAGGCCCGCGCCCAGCCCGAGCTGTCGGCGGCACTGACCACCGAACTGGCCGCCGGGCTGACGCCCGATATGCTGGCCTGCGCCGATGCAGCGCCTGCGCCCTGCGCCGCCGATGTGCCGCTTGTGACGCCGGCGGGCATTGCCGTCGCGGTCGCGGAAAACGGCACATTCGTGCTGTTGCCCAAGGACCGGCAAGAGGCGGCCGTCGCGCTGACCGGCCGCACCCCGGTGCATGAGGCCGCCGAGGCCGCGCAGGAAACCGCCGTGGCCACCGAAGCGGCAAAGGAAGCCGCCGTCGAGGCCGAGGACAAATCGGTTGAGGCCGTCGCCGCGGCCGAAGTTGCCGCCGAGGCCGAAGCCGCAGCCGAGGCCGAGGCCGCGCGCGCCTCGGAGGCCGCGATGGCCGCCGAGGCAACCGCCGCCACGGAAAGCGCCGAGGCGACCGCCCAGGCCGAAGCCGAGGCCGAAGCCGCGCGCGCCGCCGAAGAGCAGGCCCGCGCCGCAGCCGAAGCCGCCAAGGCCGAGGCCGCCGCCGTGGAAGCCGCCGCCGCTGAAGCCGAAGCCCGTGCGACCGAGGCCGCCGCCGCGGTCGAGGCCAAGGCCGCCGAACGGGCCGCGAAGTCCGATGCCGCGCGCCAGGAGGCCGTGGCTCAGGTCGAGGCCGCAAGCCCTGCCCCGGTCGATCCCGCCGTGGCCGAGGCCCCGACGGAAGCTGCGCCCGAGGCCCCCGCCGCCGAGCCTGCCCCCGCCGTGACCGGCGAGGCCCCGGCCCCGGCTGCCGCGCCGGTCGAGCCCGTTCCCGCCACCGATCAGCCCGCTGAAGGCGCGCCCACGGCCGCAGATCTGGCCGCCGCGCTTGCCGCCGAACAGCCCGGCACGGATGCGCCCGACCAGGCCACCGCCGACACGCCCGAAGCCCGCGCCGAGGCGACGGTGACCGATCTGGCCGCCCAGCTTGAGGCCGAAGGCAAAGATCCCGCGTTGCTGGCCGACCCGGCGACCCAGCCGGAATCGCTGGCGCTGCTGACCGAATCCGCGCAAGCCGCCGCCGAGGCCGATGAGGCCCCGATCGCCGCCGCGCTGGAGGCCCTTGCGGTGACCGATGCCGCACCGGTCGAGGGCGTCGAGGTCAGCGATGTGAAAGTTGCCGAAGGCGCGGCGCGCGCCTCGTCCGAAGATTTCGAGCTGTCGGTGGCCGAGGCCGCGCGTCAGGCGGCGGAAGCGCAGGCGCAACCGGCTGCCGAACGCGGCGGCCTGGACGCCATCGACAAGCTGGCCATCGCCGGTCTGGGCGCCCTCGCCGTGGGCGCGATCCTGTCGAACAACCGCAAGGTCTCGTTGAACACCGGCGACCGGGTGATCGTCACCCGCCCCGATGGCAGCCAGGAAGTCATCAAGGATGACAACGTGTTGCTGTTCCAGCCCGGTTCGGATGTGCGCACCGAGACCTTCAATGACGGCTCGACCCGGACCATCGTGCAGCGCGAGGATGGCAGCCGCGTTGTCACCATCCGCGACGCCGAATTGCGCGTGCTGAAGCGGGTGCGGGTGATGCCCGATGGCACCGAGATCGCGCTGATCGACGACACCGCCGTGCAGCCGGTCAAGGTCAGCCTGCTGCCCGCCCCCGCCCCCGCCTATGTGCCGCCCGCCGGCACCTGGGACGAGGCCGCGGTGCGTGACGCCTTGGCGCGTGAGGCCGCGATCGACCGGACCTTCACCCTGAACCAGGTCCGCAACATCCCCGAGGTGCGCGCCTTGGTCGCCCCGGTCGAGATCGAGGCGGTGACCTTTGACACCGGATCGGCGGCGATCAAGCCCGACCAGGCCCGCGCCCTGGCGCTGCTGGGCGGCGCCATCCAGGAGCGCATCAAGGCCAACCCGCGCGAGATGTTCCTGATCGAGGGCCATACCGACACCGTGGGCCGCGCGGCCAACAACCTTGCCCTGTCGGATCGCCGCGCGGAATCGGTGGCTTTGGCGCTGACCGAATATTTCGCGATCCCGCCGGAAAACATGGTGGTGCAGGGCTATGGCGAGCAGTTCCTGAAGGTGCGCGAGGAAGGCGACATCCGCGCCAACCGCCGCGCCGCCGTGCGCCGGATCACCGATCTGTTGCAGACCGCCGCGCGCAACTGATCGCGCTGACATGGACAAGGGGCGCCCGGTGGTGGGCGCCCCTTTTGCGTATTTGGGCAAGAAAGAAGGGGCAGTCGCGCGGCCATATCAGCGCGGCGCGGTCACTCCCATTCGATCGTGCCCGGCGGTTTCGAGGTGATGTCATAGGTCACCCGGTTGATGCCCTTGACCTCATTGATGATACGGGTCGCGGTTTCGCCCAGGAAGTCGTGGGTGAAGGGATAGTAATCCGCGGTCATGCCATCGACGCTGGTGACGGCGCGCAGCGCGCAGGCGTAATCATAGGTGCGCCCGTCGCCCATCACGCCCACGGTTTTCACCGGCAGGATCGCCACGAACGCCTGCCAGATATCGTCGTAAAGCCCGTGTTTGCGGATCTGGTCGATATAGACGGCATCGGCGCGGCGCAGGATGTCCAGTTTTTCGCGTGTAATCTCGCCGGGGCAGCGGATGGCAAGGCCGGGGCCGGGGAACGGGTGGCGGCCGATGAAAGCGTCAGGCAGGCCCAGTTCGCGCCCCAAGGCGCGGACCTCATCCTTGAACAGTTCGCGCAGGGGTTCGACCAGTTTCAGCCCCATCTTCTCGGGCAGGCCGCCGACATTGTGGTGGGACTTGATCGTGACCGAGGGGCCGCCGCTGAACGACACGCTTTCGATCACATCGGGGTAGAGCGTGCCTTGGGCCAGGAACTCGGCGCCCTCAATCTTGCTGGCCTCGCGCTGGAACACGTCGATGAACAGCTTGCCGATGGTCTTGCGCTTGACTTCGGGGTCGCTGACGCCTTCCAGCGCGCCGATGAACAGGTCGGATTCCTCGGCATGGACCAGCGGGATGTTATAGGCGTCACGGAACATGGTGACGACTTCATCGGCCTCGTTCAGGCGCATCAGGCCGTGGTCGACGAAAACGCAGGTGAGCTGGTCACCGATCGCCTCATGGATCAGCACGGCGGCCACCGAACTGTCGACCCCGCCCGACAGGCCGCAGATCACCCGGCGGTCGCCAACCTGTTCGCGGATCTTGCGGATCGCCTCATCCTTGTAGCTGGCCATGGTCCAGTCGCCGGTGAAACCGGCCATGCGGGTGAAGTTTTCCAGCATGGTCGCGCCGTTCGGCGTGTGGTGGACCTCGGGGTGGAATTGCACGGCGTAGAAGCGCCGGGCCTCGTCAGCCACCATCGCGTAAGGCGCGTTCGGGCTGGTGCCGATGACGGTGAAGCCGGGGGCCAGGCGCGTCACGCGGTCGCCGTGGCTCATCCAGACCTGTTCGCGGCCTTCGGTGAACAGGCCCGCGAAGATGCTGTCGCCGGTATGGCCCTCTGCCGGGCTGACGAAGGCGCGGCCATATTCGGCGTGATGGCCCGCTTCGACCTTGCCGCCCAACTGCTCCATCATCACCTGCTGGCCGTAGCAGATGCCGAAGATCGGCAGGCCCATGGTCCAGAGGCTGTCGGGCGCGCGCGGGCTGCCCTCGCGGGTGACGCTGTCGGGGCCGCCCGACAGGATCACCGCCTGCGGGGCAAAGGCCGCCAGGCTGGCATCGGTGACGCTTTGATAGGGCTGAATCTCGCAATAGATCCGCAGCTCGCGCAGGCGGCGGGCGATCAGCTGCGTGACCTGACTGCCGAAATCGATGATCAGAAGGCGTTGATGCTGGGACATGGCGGAGGCTCCTTTGCGGGGGCTTTAGGCCGCGCGCGTCCTGCGATCAAGGGGCGGAATGGGGATGCGGCGGCGCGGCGGGTCGGGCCGCCGCGCGATCAGCCGATCATCAGCGGCGCGTGACACACCATTCCGGGCGCCGCTGCCGCGCAGGAGGTCAATCCTGCGCGGGGCTTTCGGGGGCCTCGCTGGCGGTATCGGCACCGGTGTCGGGCGTGGTGTAGCCCGGGCGGAAGCTGCGCGTCAGGAAGTCGGGGATATGATCGCCCAGGCCCACGACCGAGCGGTCATCGCGGTCGCGCCGGTCGCGGCGGTCATCGCGGCGGTCACGCCGATCCTCACGGCGGTCTTCGCGGCGATCCTCACGGCGGTCCTCACGGCGGTCATCGCGGCGCGGCTCCTCGCGGGGTTCCGCCGCGGGTTCCGGGCGGGCGGCGCTGCGGTCATCAACGGCGGCCTCATCGCGGCGGGCGGCGTCCTTGCCGCCCCCCTTGCGGTCGCCACGGCGACGGCGTTCCTCGCGCGCGGGGCGCGCATCCGTGCGGGCTGCGGCCTCATCCTCGGTTGCGGCGCGGCTTCCGGCCTCGACCGGGGCAAGGGCCGCCACCTGGCCATGTTCGGCAATCGGGCGCGGCTTGTCGGTCTTGCGGCCACGCGGGGCGCGGCGCGGATCGTCGTCGTATTTTTTCGGCGCGCCCTGAGCGGCGGCGGAAAAGCTGAAGCCCTCGGGCGGCTCGACGCGCGGGATCGGGTTCTTGATCAGCCCCTCGATCGCGGCCAGATATTTGTCATCCGACGGCGTGGCGATGGTATAGGCCGTGCCCTTGCGCCCTGCCCGACCGGTGCGACCGATGCGGTGGACGTAATCCTCGGCATGGCTGGGAACGTCGAAATTGAACACATGGCTGACCGCCGGAATGTCCAGCCCCCGCGCCGCCACGTCGGAGGCGACCAGGAACCGCAGGCTGCCATCACGGAACCCGTCCAGCGTCTTCATCCGCTGGCTTTGATCCAGATCGCCGTGGATCGGCGCGGCGTTCAGCCCATGCGCCTTCAGCGATTTCGCGACGATATCCACCTCGGTCTTGCGGTTGCAGAAGATGATGGCGTTGGTGCAGGCCTCGCCCTCGGCGTCGATGATGGCGCGCATCAATTCGCGCTTTTGCTTGGCGCTTTGATCCTTGCGGGTGGGCGTGAAGAACAACAGGTTCTGGCTGATCGTGTCCGAGGTCGTGGCCTGGCGCGCCACCTCGATCCGTTCGGGCGTGTGCAGGAAGGTGTCGGTGATGCGTTCGATTTCCGGCGCCATCGTGGCCGAAAAGAACAGCGTCTGCCGGGTGAAGGGGGTCAACTGGAAGATACGCTCGATATCGGGGATGAAGCCCATGTCCAGCATCCGGTCGGCTTCGTCCACGACCATGATCTGCACGCCGGTCAGCAACAGTTTGCCGCGCTCGAAATGGTCCAGCAGGCGGCCGGGCGTGGCGATCAGCACATCGACGCCACGGTCGATCAGCTTGTCCTGTTCGCCAAAACTGACGCCGCCGATCAGCAGGGCCTTGGTCAGCTTGGTGTTCTTGGCATAGATGTCAAAGTTTTCCGCGACTTGCGCGGCCAGTTCGCGGGTGGGGCACAAAACCAGCGACCGCGGCATCCGCGCCCGCGCCCGCCCCTTGGCCAAGAGCGTGATCATCGGCAGGGTAAAGCTGGCGGTCTTGCCGGTGCCGGTCTGGGCAATGCCCAGCACGTCACGCCCCTCAAGCGCGGGCGGGATGGCGCCAGCCTGGATCGGGGTCGGGGTTTCGTAACCGGCTTCGGCAACAGCCGACAGCACGCGCGGGTCGAGTTTGAGATCGGAAAACTTGGTCATCAGCGTCCAGAGAAGGGGGCGGGTGCCGCCCGGTCATGGGACGCGAAATCGGGCGCCCCGCCTGTGCCTGCCGGATGCAGGCTGCACCGCCCCTAGCCGAAAACGGGGCCTGCGTCAATTCGTCTGGCGGTTGCGCGCCGCCGCTTAGCGACCCAGCCGCCGGGTCAGCCGGGCAATGTCGCGGGCGCGCTTGGCCATCACCTGCGCATCGGCGGCGCGTTTCTGTTCCTCGGGGGTCAGCGGGCGGTTCGGGTCGCGGTCGGGGTTCGACCGGCGCGCCCACCAATCGACCAGCCGGGGAATGCCGACCGACATCAGGCTGGCCATCGCCATGCGCGACAGCATCCGCATCAGTTGATTGCTGTTCATTCGCCACCTCCTTCGCTGTCGAACAACTCGGGCTGGCCAGTTTCGGTTTCACCCGCCTCGGCATCCTCGCCATCATCGCCCAGGCGGCGGCTGTCCAAAAGGCCCGCCGCGCGCAATTCCTTGATGCCGGGCAGGTCGCGGGCGGTTTCCAGGCCGAAATGGTCCAGAAAGCCCTCGGTCACGACAAAGGTGACGGGGCGGCCGGGCGTCATCCGCCGCCGTCCCAGCCGGATCCATTCCAGTTCCAGAAGCTGATCGATGGTGCCGCGCGACACCTGCACGCCGCGGATCTCTTCGATCTCGGCGCGGGTGACGGGCTGGTGATAGGCGATGATGGCCAGCGTCTCGATCGCGGCGCGTGACAGCTTGCGCTGCTCGCTCACCTCGCGCCGCATCAGAAAGCCAAGATCGGGGGCGGTGCGCAGGGCGTAAGCGTCGCCCACCCGCGCGATCTGCACGCCGCGCCCGTCATAGCGGCGGGTCAGCGTGGCAAGCGCGGCAGCCGGGTCGCAGCCATGCGGCATCCGCGCGGCCATGTCGGCCAGCGTCACCGGTTCGGCACTGGCAAACAGCATCGCTTCGACCATGCGCTCCTGTTCCGCCAGGGGCGGGGTCGGGAACAGCGGGGCGTCTTCGGTCAGGTCATCGGTCATTGTCTGGCCCGGATCGAGATGGGGGCGAAAGTGTCGGATTGGCGAATGTCGATCTGGCCCTGCTTGACCATTTCCAGCGAGGCCGCAAAGGTCGCCGCCGTCGCGGATCGCCGGCGCGCGGGGTCCATCAGCCAGCCCTCGGGCAGCCAGGCCGACAGGTCAAGCCAACCGGCGGCGGTGCCCAACATGCCGCGCATCCGTTCCAGCGCCTGTTCCATGCTCAGCACGTCGCGGCGATCAAAGGCATAGGGGCGGAAATCGTCGCGGGTGCGGATGCGGGCATAGGCCTGCATCAGGTCCAAGAGGCTGGCGCCCCAACGGACGCTGCGCACCCGCTCGACCCCTTCGGGAATGCCGCGCGGAAAGCGGTCCTGGCCCAGCCGCGGGCGGTTCATCAGCCGGGCCGCAGCCTCGCGCATGGCGGCGAGCCGTTCCAGCTGGAAGGCCAGATGCGCGGCCAGATCCTCGGCGGACGGGCCTTCGGCCTCGGGGTCGGGGGGCAGCAGCAGGCGCGATTTCAGATAGGCCAGCCACGCCGCCATCACCAGATAATCGGCG
The DNA here is from genome assembly GCF_041927815.1 of Paracoccus zhouxuedongae. Classification (NCBI taxonomy): domain Bacteria; kingdom Pseudomonadati; phylum Pseudomonadota; class Alphaproteobacteria; order Rhodobacterales; family Paracoccaceae; genus Paracoccus; species Paracoccus zhouxuedongae. Next base: position 174,775 of record NZ_JBHFHM010000004.1, on the reverse strand, counting down.
GCCAGTTCGATGCGCAGCGCGCGGGCGCGTTCGACAAAGGTCAGATATTGTTCGGCCAGTTGCAGGATCGAGACCCGCCGCAGATCGACCTTTTGCACGCGCGAGAGGGTCAAGAGCAGGTCCAGCGGGCCTTCAAAACCGTCGACATCGACGATCAGCGCCTCGGCCTCAAGCCGGGCCGAGACCGCCTCGCGGCGGTCCTCCTCGAACAGATCGGCCATTACGCCCCCGGTTGCATCCGGTCCGCAAATTGGGCGGCCAGATCGGCCAAGTCAACCGGTTCGGGATCCATGCGGGCCGCCAGGGCCTGATCGGCGCGCCGCAGGGCATCGCCCGACAGGCTGCCCGCCGCATTGGCGACGGCGACGGAATCCGCAAATTCGCCCTTGCCATACAGCGCCACATCGCAACCCGCCGCGACCGAGGCCGCCGCGCGCTGCCCGACCGTGCCGCTCAGCGCCTCCATCGACAGATCATCCGACATCAAGAGGCCGTCAAAGCCGATGCGGTCGCGGATCAGCCCGATCAGCGTCGGCGACTGGGTGGCGGGCGCATCGTCGATCGCGGCAAAGCGGATATGGGCCGTCATGCCCATCGGCAGATCGGCCAAGGCGGCGAAGGGGGCGAAGTCGGCATCCGTCAGCGCGTCCAGATTGGCGGTGACGGTGGGCAGCGACATGTGGCTGTCGGTCACCGCGCGGCCATGGCCGGGCATGTGCTTCATCACCGGCAGAACGCCGCCCGCCAGCAGCCCCTCGGCGCAGGCGCGGCCCTGCGCGATCACCGTGGCGGGGTCTGACCCAAAGCAGCGGTTACGCAGGAACGGATGGGTGTCCGGCCCGGCCAGATCCAGCGTCGGCGCGCAGTTGGTATCGATCCCAAGATCGCGCAGCTCCGCCGCGATCAGCCGATAGCGCAGCCACATCGCCTGCGGATCGGCGCAGCTTTCTACCTGAGCCAGCGGCGGCAACCATTCGCGCCATTGCGGCGCGCGCAGGCGCTGGACGCGCCCCCCCTCTTGATCGATCAGGATCGGCGCGTCGCGCCCGACCGCATCGCGCAGATCGGCACAGAGCGCGCGCACCTGATCGGGCGTGTCGATATTGCGGGCAAACAGGATGAAGCCGAAAGGGTCGGCATCCGCAAACAGCCGCGCCTCGTCACGGGTCGGGCGCAGCGCCTGCAGCCCCAGGATCGCCGCGCCCGCCATGTCACTTCGCCTTGGCGAGGATGCAGTCGGTGCCGCCCGCCGACAGTTCCGAACAGAACTTCCGGGCCTCGGCGCTGTCACCGAAACCGGTCACGCGCAGGCGCACGAAGTTGCGGCCATTGACGGTGGTGGTTTGCAGGACGGGTTCTTTCCCGGCCATCAGCCCGCCGTATTTGGCGCTGACGCGCGCCCATTGCTTGCGGGCCTGGTCTTCGTTGTCGAAGGCGCCGATCTGGGCCAGTTGGGTGCCCGATGCCGGCGCGGCGGCTTTCGGCGCGGGCGCGGCCTCGGCTGGCTTTGCCTCGGCGCGCACGGCCGGGGCCGGGGTGGGCGCGGTCGCGGCAGCGGTGTTGGAGGCCAGCACCACGCCGTCACGCGCGACCGCCGAGCGGTTGGCCGGGCGCGGCGCGGGGCGCGGGGTCGACATGGCGGCGATCACAGCGGCATCGGTGGCGCTGCGATCGGGTGCGGGGGCTGCGGCGGCCTCGGCCTCGGCGGCGGCTTCGGCCTCGGTCGGGGGGGCGGTCGCCACCACGGCTTCGGTCACCGGCGCCTCCTCGGCGGGCGGCAGGCCATCGGTCGGGGCCACGGCCATGCGGGCCGCGATCTCGGCATCGGTCAGCGGGCGCGGCGCCTCCTCGGGGGGCAGCAGCACGGATTCGGGGGTGGGGTTGCTGGGCGCGCGGGCGGTCGCGCCCATGCTGCCCATCGTCGCGTCGGTCTCGGCCAGGGCAGTCGGCGCGGGGGCCAGCACCAGCGGGTCATTGGCGGGCGCGACCGGCGCATCGGCAGAGACGGCATTCACCGCCAGCCCGGTATGGCGCGCCAGCGTGCCGCCCGGATCATCGGGTGCCGTGCGCGCCGGGCCTTCCAGCGCCTTGACGACGGGAATGCCGGTCACATCGCGCATCACCAGCCGGTAACCCCAGACCGCAAGCGCGAGGATCAGCAGAACCGAGGTCACCGCCCCCACCAGATTGACCATGCGCGACACGCGCCCGGTCATCCGTTCGGCCAGCGAAAAGCCACGGTCGTCGCCGCCACCGCGAAAATCAAGAACTGCCATACCTGCCTCATCGCCGGGTTGGTCCCGGTTGTCTGTCCCGAAGGGTTCCTGCTCGTGTCCCCGGCGGTGGCCTTGTCAGCGCATCTCTTCGGCCGGAGTCACGCCCAAGATACCCAATCCCGCCGAAATGACAACGCCCGTGGCACGCGCCAGTGCGATTTTCGACTGGGTGGCCGGGGTGTTGCCCTCTTGCACAAAGCGAAGGGCGGGTTCGTCATGGCCACGGTTCCACAACCCGTGCAGATCCGAGGCCAGTTCATATAGGTAAAAGGCGATGCGGTGCGGCTCATGCGCGCGGGCCGCGATCTCGACCAGACGCGGCCATTCGGCGATCTTGCGTGCCAGCGTCAGTTCGGCCGGATGGGTCAGGCCCGACAGGTCAGCCCCCGCCAGCGTCGTGTCATCGACAGCGATCCCGGCGTCGCGCGCCTTGCGCAGCACCGAGGCCACGCGCGCATGGGCGTATTGCACATAGAACACCGGATTGTCCTTGGACTGTTCCAGCACCTTGTCGAAGTCGAAATCCAGCGCCGCATCATTCTTGCGCGTCAGCATGATGAAGCGGGTCACATCGGCCCCGGCCATGTCGACCACATCGCGCAGCGTGACAAAGGTGCCCGCGCGTTTCGACATCTTGAAGGGTTCGCCATTCTTGAACAGCTTCACAAGCTGGATCAGCTTGACATCCAGCGGCACGCGGCCATCCGACAGCGCGCTGACGGCGGCCTTCATGCGCTTGACGTAACCGCCGTGATCGGCCCCGAACACGTCGATCAACTGGTCAAAGCCACGGTCGATCTTGTCCCAGTGATAGGCGATGTCGGGCGCGAAATAGGTCCACGACCCGTCAGACTTCTGCACCGGGCGGTCCTGATCGTCGCCATGCGCGGTCGAGCGGAACAGCGTCTGTTCGCGTTCCTCCCAATCCTCGGGCAGCTTGCCTTTCGGCGGTTCCAGCACGCCTTCATAGATCAGATCCATGCCGCGCAGGCGGGTGATGGCATCCTCGATCCGGCCGGTGCCGTAAAGCGCCTTTTCCGATGAATAGACGTCCATTTTCACGCCCAGCAGCGCCAGGTCGTCGCGGATCATCGCCATCATCGCGTCGGTCGCGATCTGGCGGATCTCGGCCAGCCAGACAGATTCCGGCTGGTCGATCAGGCTGTCGCCGAAGCGGTCCTTCAGCGCCTGCCCGACCGAGATCAGATAGTCGCCGGGGTAAAGCCCCTCGGCGATCTGGGGTTCCAGCCCGTTCGCCTCGCGGTAGCGTTCATAGGCGGACCGCGCCAGCACATCGACCTGCGCGCCGCCGTCGTTGATATAGTATTCGCGCGTCACGTCATGGCCCGCGAAGTCCAAGAGGCTGGCAAGCGCATCGCCGAAAACCGCGCCACGGGTATGGCCCACATGCATCGGGCCGGTCGGGTTGGCGCTGACATATTCGACGTTGACCCGCTTGCCCGCGCCCATGTCGGACCGGCCGAAATCCCGGCCCTGCGACAGCGCGGCGCGGATCACGCCCGACCAGGCGTCATCGCGCAGACGCAGGTTGATGAAGCCCGGCCCCGCGACCTCGGCACCGGCGATGCGCGGGTCGGCTGCCAGATGCGCGACCAGTGCATCGGCAATGGCGCGCGGGTTGGCGCCTGCGGGCTTGGCCAGCACCATCGCGGCATTGGTGGCCATGTCGCCATGCGCCGGATCGCGCGGCGGCTCGACCGCGACGGCGGTGAAATCCAGGCCTTGCGGCAGCGCGCCTTCGGCAACCATCTGGTCCAATGCGCCCGTCACCAGGGTGCGAATGTCGGAAAACAGGTTCATGTCAGCCATCCTTGTTGCCCTGCGGTTGCCATGCCGCGCGGCCTGCGTCAACCGTGGGCATCACCTGTCGCCGGCGCTTAGCGGGCGAACAGGTCCAACTGATCGCCGGGCATGGGCGGCACCCGGAACAGGTCGGTGCGCAGGGGCGCGTGGCCGGGAAAGCCCAGCCGGCGCGCGGCGATCTGGAAACGGGCGCGCATCAGATCGGCCTCGACCCCCTCGCCGCGCATCCGGCTGCCAAAGCGCGGATCATTGTCGCGCCCGCCCCGGATCGCGTTGATGCGGGTCATGACGTGATCGGCCATGCCGGGGCGGTGCCGGGCCAGCCAGTCGCGAAACAGCGGCGCGACCTCATGCGGCAGGCGGATCGGGATCGTGCTGGCCGCCGTCGCCCCGGCCTCGCGCGCGGCGGTCAGGATGGCTTCCAGTTCATGCGCGGTCAGCACCGGGATCATCGGCGCGGCCATCACCCGCACCGGCACCCCTGCCCCGGCAAGATCGCGGATCATCCGCAGCCGGGTGGCGGGGCTGGGGGCGCGCGGCTCCAGCGCGCGGGCGAGATCGGCATCCAGCGTGGTGATGCTGACCCCGACCGTTGCCAGACCGCGCGACGCCAGGCTGGCCCACAGATCCAGATCGCGCAGGATCGTCGCGCCGCGCGTCACCATGGCGACCGGATGGTTGAAATCCGACAGCACCGTCAGGATCCGGCGGGTGATGGCCTGGTCGCGCTCGATCGGCTGATAGGGGTCGGTATTGGTGCCCATCGCCATCACCGCGACCTTGTAGCTGGGCGCGCGCAATTCCGCCGCCAGCCGTTCGGCGGCCTGCGGCTTGGCGGTCAGCCGGGTTTCAAAGTCCAAGCCCGGCGACAGCCCCAGATAGCTGTGGCTGGGCCGCGCGAAGCAATAGATGCAGCCATGTTCGCAGCCGCGATAGGGGTTGATCGAGCGGTCGAACGGCACATCCGGGCTGTCGTTGCGGGTGATGATCCGGCGCGGGTTTTCCAGCGTGATTTCGGTGCGCAACAGCCGCGCATCCTCGGGGATGTCCCAGCCGTCATGTTCGGCCGCGCGGCGCTCACGCTCGAACCGGCCGTCCGGGTTGGCGGCGGCGCCGCGCGCCTTCAGGCGCAGCTTGGGATCGGGGGGCGGCAGGCTCATCGCGCCAGAATAGAACGAATGCGGAACAAATGCCAGCATTTTGGTCGCCAATCTGCGCGCGAATGTCGCAATCGCTCTGGCCCGGTCGTTGATTTCAGGGCATGAATGGGCAAAGGCAACCGCAGGTGCATCCCATGGCCGAAGACGACGACATCATCCTTTCCGAACTGAACGACGACGATCTGGTCGCGCAGATGATGGACGACCTTTACGACGGCCTGAAGGACGAGATCGAGGAGGGTGTGAACATCCTTCTGGAACGCGGCTGGACGCCCTACGACGTGCTGACCAAGGCCTTGGTCGCGGGCATGACGGTCGTGGGCGCGGATTTCCGCGACGGCATCCTGTTCGTCCCCGAGGTGCTGCTGGCCGCCAATGCGATGAAGGGCGGCATGGCCATCCTGAAGCCGCTGCTGGCCGAAACCGGCGCGCCGCGCATGGGCAAGATGGTGATCGGCACCGTCAAGGGCGACATCCACGACATCGGCAAGAACCTGGTGGCGATGATGATGGAGGGCGCGGGCTTTGAAATCGTCGATCTGGGCATCAACAACCCGGTCGAGAATTACATCGACACCGCCAAGCGCGAGGGGGCCGACATCATCGGCATGTCGGCGCTGCTGACCACGACCATGCCCTATATGAAGGTGGTGATCGACGCGCTGAAGGAGCAGGGCATCCGCGACGATTACATCGTGCTGGTCGGCGGCGCTCCCTTGAATGAGGAGTTCGGCCGCGCGATCGGTGCCGACGCCTATTGCCGCGATGCGGCGGTTGCGGTCGAGACCGCCAAGCAGTTCGTGGCGCGCAAGCACAACCAGCTTGCGGGCTAGGCCCGCCCCCCCCGGCCGGGGGGGGGGCACCCCCGCACCCCCGGAGGATATTTCGGCCAAGAAGAAAGGGCGTCCCGCGGGGCGCCCTTTTTGGTGGGATGGTGAGGGGGTCAGCCCTGCGCGGCCTGGCGGACCAGTGCGGGCAAGCTGCCGTCGCGGATGGCGGATTCGATCAGCCGCGCCTCGACCGGGTCTTCCAGATGCAGGATCAGCGCGATGTGGTCATCATCGGTCAGGCCGATCGCGGCCTCGCCATCCTGTTCGCCGGCCCAGTCCAGCACCGCCAGCCAGCCCTGCGCCGAAATCTCGGCCAGCACGGCTTCGGCCTGGGCCTCATAGGCGGGCGAGAAGCGTTCCCAGACCTCGGTCGGGGTGTCGCCGGACAGGCCCCAGGCCCAGCCAAGGCCGTCATCTTCGCGCGGGAAGCTGATGCCGTCATCATCGGCCTCCGGGGTCGCGTCATGTGCCTGCGACGCGGCGGCCAGATCGGCATCGGTGATGCCGGCGCGGGCGTCGGCGGCCCGGTCCTCGTCATCGGGCTGATAGCCGTGGCGGATCGCCTCGGCCTGATCGGCAGCGCGATGGGCGCGCAGGGCGTCATCCAGGCGGCCTTCGGCGCGGGCCTTTGCCAGGTGCTCGGCGGTTTCGGGATTTTCCAGATGCAGCAGCAGCAAAAGCCGACCCGAGGGGGCAAGCGCCAGGGCCGCCTCGCCATCCTGGCCGCCCGCGAAATCGAGGTCGGCGCGGCCGAACAGACGGGTCAGCGCGTCCAGCACATCCTTGGCCTGCGCCTCATAGGCAGGCGAGAACCGTTCCCAGACGGTCGCGGGCGCGTCGCCCGTCAGCCCCCAGGCCCAGCCCTTGCCATCGTCCTTGCGCGGAAATGTGGTCATGATCGGTTCCGTCCCAGATCGTGATGGGGCGCGCGGCCCCTGCCGATGGACTGCGGCATCGGCGGCGAAAAAGCCAGCCTTGCGGGGCGGGCTTTGGCCCTGGTCGCGCAAAGGTGACCGGTGGCCTAGCCCGCCAGCATCGGCGCCAGATACCGCCCGGTATGGCTGGCCGCGACCTTGGCCACCTGTTCGGGCGTGCCCGTGGCGACGATGCGGCCACCGCCGTCACCGCCCTCGGGGCCGATGTCGATCAGGTGATCGGCGGTCTTGATGACGTCCAGATTGTGTTCGATCACCACCACGGTATTGCCCTGATCGACCAGTTCATGCAGCACTTCAAGCAGCTTGCGCACATCCTCGAAATGCAGGCCGGTCGTCGGTTCGTCCAGGATATACAAGGTCTTGCCGGTCGCGCGCCGGGCCAGTTCCTTGGACAGCTTGACCCGCTGCGCCTCACCGCCCGACAGCGTGGTCGCCTGCTGGCCGACCTTGATATAACCCAGCCCCACCCGCATCAGCGCATCCATCTTTTCGCGGATCGCGGGCACGGCCTTGAAGAACTCTTGCGCGTCCTCGACCGTCATATCCAGAACGTCAGCGATATTCTTGCCCTTAAACCGAATCTCAAGGGTTTCGCGGTTATAGCGGTGGCCATGGCAGGTTTCGCAGGTCACATAGACATCGGGCAGAAAATGCATCTCGATCTTGATCAGACCATCGCCCTGGCAGGCCTCGCAGCGCCCGCCCTTGACGTTGAAGCTGAAGCGCCCTGGTTTATAGCCGCGCGCCTTGGCCTCGGGCAGGCCCGCGAACCAGTCGCGGATGGGCGTGAAGGCGCCGGTATAGGTGGCGGGGTTCGACCGGGGCGTGCGGCCAATCGGGCGCTGGTCGATGTCGATCACCTTGTCCAGATGCTGAAAGCCCTTGATCTGTTCGCATGGCGCGGGCGTTTCGCGCGCGCCCATCAGGCGCAGGGCGGCGGTCTTGAACAGGGTCTCGATGGTCAGGGTGGATTTGCCCCCCCCTGACACGCCGGTGACGCAGGTAAAGGTGCCCAGCGGAAAATCGGCGGTGACGTTCTTCAGGTTGTTGCCGGTGGCCCCGACGACAGTCAGCGACTTGCCGTTGCCGGGGCGGCGGGTCGCAGGCACGGCGATCGACCGGCTGCCCGACAGATATTGGCCGGTCAGGCTGGCCGGGTCGGCGGCGATCTGGTCGGGCGTGCCATGGGCGACGACGGTGCCGCCATGCACGCCTGCCCCCGGCCCCATGTCGAAGACGTAATCGGCATGGCGGATCGCGTCCTCGTCATGTTCGACGACCAGCACCGAATTGCCGGCATCGCGCAGCCCCTTCAGCGTGTCCAGCAGCCGGTCATTGTCGCGCTGATGCAGCCCGATCGAGGGTTCGTCCAGCACATACAGCACCCCGGTCAGGCCCGACCCGATCTGGCTGGCCAACCGGATGCGCTGACTTTCGCCGCCCGACAAGGTGCCCGCCGCGCGCGAAAGCGTCAGGTAATCAAGGCCGACATTGACCAGAAAGCCCAGCCGTTCACGGATTTCCTTCAGGATCGGGGCGGCAATTTCAGCCTTTTGTTTGCTCAGGCTGGCGGTGGCGGCATCGGCCCAGGCCAAGGCCTCGCGGATCGACAGTTCGACCACCTGGCCGATATGGCTGGCGGCGATCTTGACGGCCAGGGCCTCGGGCTTCAGGCGGTAGCCCGCGCAGGCGCCGCAGGGGCGGTTGTTCTGATAACGCTCGAACTCCTCGCGGATCATGGCGCTGTCGGTCTCGCGCCAGCGGCGTTCCATGTTCGGGATAACCCCCTCGAAGGCGCGGGTGATCTCATAGACGCGGCCGGCCTCATCGAAGCGGAACTTGATCTCCTCGCCCTTTGATCCGCGCAGGAACAGATCCTGCACGGCGGGCGGCAGGTCGCGCCAGGCGGCGCGCTTGTCAAAGCCGTAATGCTTGGCCAAGGCATCGACCGTCTGGGTGAAATAGGGGGATTTCGACTTGGCCCAGGGCGCGATGGCGCCCTGCGGGATCGACCGGCTGGCGTCGGGCACGATCAGGCGGTCGTCGAAGAACAGCTCGACCCCCAAGCCGTCGCAGGACGGGCAGGCCCCGAACGGCGCGTTGAAGGAAAACAGCCGGGGCTCGATCTCGGGGATGGTAAAGCCCGACACCGGGCAGGCGAACTTTTCGGAAAAGGTGATCGTCTCTCCCTCGCCCTCACTCGGCGCGGTTTCCAGAAGGGCGATGCCGTCAGCCAGGTTCAGCGCGGTGCGCAGGCTGTCGGCCAGCCGCGTCTCCAGCCCCTCACGCACCACGATGCGGTCCACCACCACGTCGATATTGTGGCGGAACTTCTTGTCCAGCACGGGCGGATCTTCCAGATCGTGAAACGCCCCGTTCACCTTGACGCGCTGAAAGCCCTGCTTGCGCAAGTCAAGGAAATCCTTGCGATATTCGCCCTTGCGGTCGCGCACGATGGGTGCCAGCAGATAGGCGCGCGTGCCCTCGGGCAGGGCCATGATGCGGTCGACCATATCCTGTACCTGCTGGGCCTCGATCGGCTGGCCGGTGGCGGGGCTATAAGGGGTGCCGGCGCGGGCGAATAAGAGCCGCAGATAGTCGTAGATTTCCGTCACCGTGCCGACGGTCGAGCGGGGGTTCTTCGACGTGGTTTTCTGCTCAATGGAGATCGCGGGCGACAGGCCCGAGATGTGATCGACATCGGGCTTGCCCATCTGATCCAGAAACTGCCGGGCATAGGCCGACAGGCTTTCCACATAGCGGCGCTGCCCCTCGGCATAGATCGTGTCAAAGGCCAGGCTGGATTTGCCCGACCCCGACAGGCCGGTGATGACCACCAGTTGATCGCGCGGAATGTCCAGATCGACGCCACGCAGATTGTGTTCGCGCGCGCCGCGCACCTCGATGAACTTCTGTTCGCTCATGTCCGCCCCGGAAAGGATTGCCCGCCCTAGATAGGCCAAGCCCGGCCCCGCGCCAAGGCCGCGCGAACGGAAGGCGAACTTTTGTCGGCGCGCGCGGCCTTTACATATTCCGTAATTGGCATATACAGGGCGAATAGAACGAAAGGATCACCCGATGTTCGGCTTTCTGCGCCCCTCTGGCCCGCAGCCCCGGTCGATCGCACCGGCCAAGGCGGTGGCGCGCGCCGCGCGGGGCGATCTGGTTGTGATCGACATCCGCGACGCATCGGAACTGCGCGCCAGCGGCACGGCGCGGGGTGCGATCCATGTGCCGATGGCCAGCCTGCGCATGAAGCTCGACCCCGCCAGCCCCGAGCTTTTGCCCGGTATCACCCCGACCACGCCGATCGCGCTGTACTGCGCATCGGGCGGGCGCAGCCAATCCGCCGCGCAGGCGCTGATCGCCATGGGCTATACCGAGGTTTACAATCTGGGCGGCCTGCACGACTGGCAGGCGGGCGGCGGCGTGGTCGATCGCGCCTGATCCGCGACACCGCGGCCACCACTCAGGGTTGCAGATCTGCAACTTTCGGCTGCGGACGCGCCATTTTTTTACATAGGCGTCAGTTTTTTACATAGGCGGTAGTGAACTTTTCCGTTCACATCGCCATATTGCCGTGATTCCGATCCGGTCGCCCGCCCCCCCCCCCCCGCGCCCCGCGCCGCCGCGCCGGCCCTGGATCGCATCTGCAAGAGTGACCAAGGGGTTCCGATGGCCGTCAATTACCAGATCAATTTCCTTCCGCTGAACAGCCTGGCAGCGATGGATCAGGTGCTTGGCGTGCCTTTCGTCACCTACGCCAACGAGGAAGGCACGCTTAAGGTCGGGCGCAGTTTCACCACGGGCCGCACCGCCCCCTATCGGCCGATCAACGTGACCGATGATGACCGGGTATTCGACGACTTTCCCGGCACGACGCAACGGCTGGCCAACGCGCTGACCTATGGCGGCCGAACCTATCCGGCGGGCGAGTTGGTGCATACCGGCGTGCGGCTGGATCTGGATTCCAACGGCGATGGCCGGGCGGATACAATCGTCTATACCGTCAAGCTGGGCGGCAATACCTCGGGGGTTGGCACGGTGATCGGCTTTGTCGGCACATCGGGGCTGAAGCCGAACACGACCTACAAGGTGATCTCGACCGGCAATATCGCGGGCGCTGATGTTCCCGCCGACAATCTGGTCTGCTTCGCTTCGGGCACGCTGATCGCCACGCCCACCGGCACCATGCGGATCGAAGATCTGCGTGTCGGCGATCCGGTTATCACCCGCGACCACGGGATCCAGCCGATCCGCTGGATCGCGTCCCGCGCGATGCGCGCGGACGAACTGGCCGCCGCCCCGCATCTGCGCCCGATCCGCATCGGCGCGGGCGCGCTTGGCGCGGGCCTGCCCGAAACCGATCTGGTCGTCAGCCCGCAGCACCGCGTGCTGGTGCGATCCGCCATCGCGCAGCGCATGTTCGGCACCGATGAAATCCTGGTCGCCGCCAAGCACCTGACCACCCTGCCCGGCATCGGCGTGGCCGAGGATCTGACGACCGTCACCTATCACCACATGCTGTTCGACGCGCATGAGGTGGTGATCTCGAACGGCGCGGAAACCGAAAGCCTGTTCACCGGGCCGGAGGCGCTGAAATCGGTCGGCCCGGCGGCGGTTGCCGAAATCCTGACCCTGTTCCCCGAACTTGCCGCCGCCACGCCCAGCCCTGCCCAACCGCTGGCCCCTGGCCGCATGGCCCGCAGCCTGGCACGGCGTCACGCGGCCAATGCCAAGCCACTGGTCTGCTGATCGCGGAGGCGGCTGCCCAGGCCGCGCCAGCCCGCTTAAGCCTGACTAAAAATAGATAGTATTTTTATGTATTTCTAAAAATAGCCTGACGCCAACGACTTACCCGCCGCAAAATGAATAACAAAAATCATGATTGCCGCTGCGTAAACTAGACGCCTTCGTTCGTTTTCGGCTTTACGCATCCGATGCCAGGCCCTATCGCTCTGCCCGTCACGGCCCACAAAGCCGTGATGCAGCACGTTTCCGATTCCGCCCGTTGCCACCGCCCGTGCGCGCATCAAACGACCTGCGACCTCTGTCTGTAACGCGCGATGCGCACGATAGGATCGACCCATGGCGAATATCTACGTTGTCGGCAACAACGACACGACCACCAACGCGGCTTCCCTCGTCGGCACCCCTTACGAGGGTTACCAGATCGTCAAGGTCTCGACGATCTCGAACCCCTACGCGATCGGCAGCTACAAGTTCGTCACCGGCGGCGACAACGTGGTGATCGGCAGCACGGTCAACAGCGATGTGGTGCTGCAACCGGGGTCGAACACCACCGGCTTCAACGTCAATGTGACGGTGCTGGGCAACAGCAACACCTTCAACGTCGATGTCGGCACCCGCGCGGGGCTGAACTACACCGAACCGAATGTCACCTATAATGTCGTCGGCCAGTCGGGCAACGTCTCGATCGGCGGGGCCGACAACACCCAGGTGCAGACCGTCAAGGTGGCCGATGGCGCGGCGATCGGCAACATCACCGGCGGCGGCGATGCCAATGATCATGACGTGGTAATCTCGGGCGCCGGATCGAAGGTCGGCAACGTCAGCCTGGGCGGCGGCGATGACAGCGTGACCATCGGCGGCAAGGTCGGCACGATCGACACCGGCGATGGCAATGACGCGGTGACGCTGAACACCGGCGCGACCTCGGGCACGATCAACACCGGCAATGGCAATGACGCGATCAGCGTGACCGGATCGACGATTACCGGCGGGATCGCCGGGGGCGAGGGCGCCGACACGGTCAGCGTGGTCAACAGCACGGTCAGCGGCAACATCTCGACCGGGAACCTGTTGGGCGTCGACATCGGCAATGACGTGCTGCTGGTCGACGGCACCAAGGTCGGCGGCGTCATCGAAACCGGCGGCGGCAACGACCGCGCCACCATCACCGGCGCCTCGACCGTCGGCAGCAACGGGACGCAATCCGTCGGCATGGGGTCGGGCGATGACGCGCTGACCGTGGGCGCCGATGTGATCTTTGCCGGCAACGTGCGCGGCGACAGCGGCACCGACACGATCACCATCGAAACCGCCACCAGCGACGAGCGGCAGCAGCTGGTCAACGTGATGAACGACGAAGGCTTCCCGGTGACGATGGGGCCGGATGCCAAGGTCGTGCCCTATACGTTCACCACCGATGCCGATTCCGTCCTGCATGAATTCGACTGGAAAAACCGCTGGTTCAGCGAATGGGAAGCCGCCGCCGCGCCGCCCCCCTGCTTCGCTTCGGGCACGCTGATCGCCACGCCCACCGGCACAACGCGGATCGAGGATCTACGCGTCGGCGATCCGGTCATCACCCGCGACCACGGGATCCAGCCGATCCGCTGGATCGCGTCCCGCGCGATGCGCGCGGACGAACTGGCCGCCGCCCCGCATCTGCGCCCGATCCGCATCGGCGCGGGCGCGCTTGGCGCGGGCCTGCCCGAAACCGATCTGGTCGTCAGCCCGCAGCACCGCGTGCTGGTGCGATCCGCGATCGCGCAGCGCATGTTCGGCACCGATGAAATCCTGGTCGCCGCCAAGCACCTGACCACCCTGCCCGGCATCGGCGTGGCCGAGGATCTGACGACCGTCACCTATCACCACATGCTGTTTGACGCGCATGAGGTGGTGATCTCGAACGGAGCCGAGACCGAAAGCCTGTTCACGGGGCCGGAGGCGCTGAAATCGGTCGGCCCGGCGGCGGTTGCCGAAATCCTGACCCTGTTCCCCGAACTTGCCGCCGCAACGCCAAGGCCCGCCCGACCGCTGGCCCCTGGCCGCCTGGCGCGCAGCCTGGCACGCCGTCACGCCGCCCATCACAAACCGCTGGTCAACTGATACGGACATGACAAGGGGCGCCACTCGCGCCCGTTCCCGACAGCTCGAAACCCGACATCAAAAAGGGGCGCTGACCGCGCCCCTTCTTTCTTGTCCAAATACGCTGCGGGGGGTGCGGGGGGCGCAAAGCCCCCCGCTGCGACCTCAGATCCCGGCGTAGATCTCGGCAATCCGGGTGACGGCAGCCTCGGGGCTGATCTCCTCTGATTGGCCGCTGCGGCGGCTGGTCAGCTCCACCTTGTTCTGCGCCAGACCGCGCGGGCCGACGGTGATGCGCCAGGGCAGACCGATCAGATCCATCGTGGCGAACTTGGCACCGGCGCGTTCGTCGCGGTCGTCATAGAGCGGGTCCAGCCCGCGCGCCTTCAGCGCCGCATAAATCGCCTCGCAGGCCGAATCCGTCGCCGCATCGCCCTGCTTCAGGTTGACGATCCCGACATGGAACGGCGTCACGCCCTCGGGCCAGATGATGCCCTTGTCATCGTGGCTGGCCTCGATGATCGCGCCCAGCAGGCGCGACACGCCGATGCCGTGACTGCCCATATGGACCGGCACCCGCTCGCCCTTGTCATTGACGACGACGGCGCCCATCGGCTCGGAGTATTTGGTGCCGAAATAGAAGATCTGGCCAACCTCGATGCCGCGCGCGGACCGGCGGCGATCTTCGGGGATCTGGTTGAACACCGCCTCGTCATGGGTCTCGTCGGTGCGGGCGTAACGGCTGGTGAACTCCTCCAGCACCGCACGGCAGGCGGCGGGGTCGTCATAGTCGATCTGGCGGTCGCCGAACTTCAGATCGGTGATTTCGCTGTCATAAAAGACCTCGGATTCACCGGTTTCGGCCAGCACCAGGAACTCATGCGTATCCTCGCCGCCGATCGGGCCGCTGTCGGCGCGCATCGGAATGGCTTGCAGGCCCATGCGTTCATAGGTGCGCAGATAGCTGACCAGATGCCGGTTATAGGCATGCAGCGCATCCTCGCGCGTCAGGTCGAAGTTGTAGCCGTCCTTCATCAGGAACTCGCGCCCGCGCATGACGCCGAACCGGGGGCGCATCTCGTCACGGAACTTCCACTGGATCTGATAGAGAGTCAGCGGCAGATCCTTGTAGCTGCTCACATGGGCGCGGAAGATGTCGGTGATCATCTCCTCATTGGTGGGACCATACAGCATCTCGCGTTCGTGGCGGTCCTTGATACGCAGCATTTCCTGGCCGTAATCCTCATAACGGCCGCTTTCGCGCCACAGATCGGCCGATTGCAGGGTCGGCATCAGAACCGGGATATGACCGGCTTTCTGCTGTTCCTCATGCACGATCTGCTCGATCCGGCGCAGCACCTTCAGCCCCATCGGCAGCCAGGAATAGATCCCCGCCGATTGCTGCTTGATCATGCCCGCGCGCAGCATCAGCCGGTGGCTGACGATCTGGGCCTCTTTCGGGTCTTCCTTCAGGACGGGCAGAAAATAGCGCGACAGACGCATGGCGGGAACTTTCGGTCAAGGTTTGGCCTTTGGATGCGTCCCCGATTAGGGGATTGCGCGCCCGCCCGCAAGCGCGGCCCGCGAAAGCGGCTTGTGCGCGCCGCGGGACCGCGCCAGAACGTGCGAAAAGAAAGGAACGACCAATGGCCCTGCCCGTTCGACAGCAAGTCATCTACTGGTCGGTTGCGGCCATCGTCTTTCTGCTGGTCATGTGGGGCCTGGGCAACACGCTCTTGCCGTTCATCATGGCCGCCGCCGTCGCCTATCTGCTGGACCCGATCGCCGACTGGCTGGAACGCAAGGGCCTGTCGCGGACCTGGGCGGTGGCGCTGATCACGCTGGCGGCGGCTCTGGCGCTGATCATGGCGCTCTTGGTGCTGGTGCCCTTGCTGGTCAGCCAGGCCACGCAACTGGTCGCCTCGGCCCCCGACATGTTCGCGCGCCTTCAAGAGTTCCTGGCAGAACGCTTCCCGCAGGCGCTGGATGAGAACAGCCCCGTGCGCGGTGCCATCGGCCAGATTGGCGAGGGTATCCAGGCGCGCGGGGGCGAACTGTTGCAGGGCGTCATGGCCTCGGTCGGGGGGGTGCTGAACGCGCTTGTGTTCATGGTCATCGTGCCGGTCGCGGCCTTCTATCTGCTCTTGGACTGGGACGGGATCGTCACCCGCGTCGACCGGCTGCTGCCGCGCGACCACGCCCCCACCATCCGCATCCTGGGCCGCGAGGTTGACGAGGCCCTGTCCGGCTTCATCCGCGGCGAGGCGATCGTGATCTCGGTTCTGGCGGTCTATTATTCGATCACGCTGATGGCTGTGGGCCTGCCGTTCGGGCTGGTGGTCGGCGTCATCACCGGGGCGGTGTCCTTCATCCCCTATGTCGGCGCGATCATCGGCGGCACGCTGGCGATCGGTCTGGCGCTGTTCAACTTTTGGGGTGATCCGATCTGGATCGGCGCGGTCATCGGCATCTTCGTGATCGGCCAGATCCTTGAGGGCAACATCCTGGTGCCGCGTCTGGTGGGCAGCTATGTCGGCCTGCATCCGGTCTGGCTTCTGATGTCGCTGTCGGTCTTTGGCGCGCTGTTCGGCTTTGCCGGCATGTTGGTCGCGGTGCCGATTGCCGCCGCCCTAGGCGTGCTGGTGCGGTTCTTCGTCAAACGGTATGAGGAAAGCGTCCTCTATCAGGGCCGACATGCGAATGGCGTCAAGGCCCCGGCTGTCGTCTCCGCGCATGAGGTGGCGGCGGATCGGGCCGAGGATGATTGATTGACCGATCAATCAACGCCGTGACCCGATGCCGCGCCAACTGACCTTCGACCTGCCGCCCCCCCATCCAGCCGCCGCGCGGGATGATTTCATCGTCGCGCCATCGAATGCGCAGGCGGTGGCGATGCTGGACCGACCCGGCGACTGGCCGGGCGGGCGGCTGGTGCTGACCGGCGCGGCGGGATCGGGCAAAAGCCATCTGGCCGGGATCGTGGCGACGGAATGGGGCGCGTCGCCCTGCACCGGCGCGGATCTGGGCCGCGCCGATGTGCCCGCCCTTGCCGAACCCGGCATCGCGGTGATCGAGGATGCCGAGGCTGTGGCCGGCGATCCGGCGGCCGAGGCCGCGATGTTCCACCTGATGAACCTGATCCAGGCTGAGGGTGGACGGCTTCTTCTGACCGCCGCCCGCCCGCCTGCCCGCTGGCCGGTCGCCCTGCCCGATCTGCGGTCGCGCCTGATGGCCATGGCCGAGGCCCGCATCACCCCGCCCGAAGATGCGCTTCTGGCGCAGCTTCTGGTCAAGCTGTTCGCCGACCGCCAGTTGCGCGTCGCGCCGCAGGTCGTGGCCTGGCTGGTGGCGCGGATGGAGCGCGCCCCGGCGCTCGCCCGCGATCTGGTCGCGGCATTGGATGCCCGCGCGTTGGAACGCGGCGCGCCGATCAGCCGCGCCCTTGCCGCCGAGGTGCTGGCCGATCTGACCGCCGCCCGGCCTGACCCAGCCCCCGAACTGCCGCTCGGCAGTTAAGGCGCGATCAACCTTTGGCTGCACGCCGCCGCGCCGCGACTGGACAGCCGCGCCCCCGCGCGCCATCATCCGACCCGAGCAGTTCCAGGCGGCGATCAACGCCGCGCAGCCCCGAACGGACGCATGACAACCGCCGATTTCCTGACCGCGCCCTTTCCCGCGCCGACCGCCCTGCCCGCCGATCAGACGGCCGGGCCGCGCCGCTTTTTCAACCGCGAATTGTCGTGGCTTGCCTTCAACTGGCGCGTTCTGGATGAGGCGCGCAACCCGCGGGTGCCGCTGCTGGAACGGCTGCGTTTTCTGTCGATCAGCGCCACCAACCTGGATGAGTTCTATACCGTCCGCGTCGCGGGCCTGCGCGAGCTGAAGCGGGAAGGCAACACCACCCCGTCCGATGACGGGCTGACCCCGGCGCAGCAATTGGCGCTGATCCATGCCGATGCGCGCCGGCTGATGAACGCCCAGCAGACCGTCTGGCAGGGCCTTGCGCGTGAGATGGCGGCGCAGGGCATCACCTTGCTGAAACGCGGACGCATCACCCGCAAGGATGCCGATTTCCTGCGCGATCACTTTCTGGCACAGGTCTTTCCGGTGCTGTCGCCCCTGGCGATCGACCCCGCGCACCCCTTTCCCTTCATCCCCAACACCGGCTTTTGCCTGGCGCTGCAACTGGAACGGATCCGCGATGGCCGCCCGCTGATGGCCTTGCTGCCGGTGCCGCAGCAATTGCCGCGCTTTGTGCGGCTGCCTGGCGGGGCGCGGTTCCTGCGGCTGGAAGACCTGCTGCTGCTGCACCTGGACGCGCTGTTTCCCGGCTATCGTGACACCGGCCATTGCGTGTTCCGGGTGCTGCGCGACAGCGATCTGGAGGTCGAGGACGAGGCCGAAGACCTGGTGCGCGAGTTCGAGACGGCGCTGAAGCGCCGCCGCCGGGGCAGCGTCATCCGGCTGAAGATCAGCGCCGGTGCGCCCCCGGGCCTTCACCGGCTGGTGGTCGATGAACTGGGCGTCGCCGCCGATGAGGCGGTCGAGGTCAAGGGCCTGGTCGGCATTTCCGACCTTAAAGAGCTGGTGATCGACGACCGCCGCGACCTGCAATGGCCCGGCTTCACCCCGCGCGTGCCCGAACGGGTGCAGGATCACGACGGCGATCTTTTCGCGGCGATCCGGCAGAAAGACATGCTGCTGCATCACCCCTATGAAACCTTCGACATGGTGATCCGCTTTCTGCAACAGGCCGCCAGCGACCCCGATGTGCTGGCGATCAAGCAGACCCTTTATCGCACATCAAAGGACAGCCCGATCGTCAGCGCGCTGTGCGAGGCGGCCGAGAATGGCAAGTCGGTGACCGCCTTGGTCGAACTGAAGGCGCGCTTCGACGAGGCCGCCAATATCGCCCAGTCGCGGCGGCTGGAACGCGCCGGCGCGCATGTCGTCTACGGCTTCGTCAACTACAAGACCCATGCCAAGATCAGCACCGTGGTCCGGCGCGAGGGCGACCGGCTGGTGACCTATACCCATTACGGCACCGGCAATTACCACCCGATCACCGCGCGGATCTATACCGACCTGTCGCTGTTCACCTGCGACCCGGCACTGGGGCGCGATGCGACCAAGGTGTTCAATTACCTGTCGGGCTATGTCCAGCCCGAGGGGCTGGAAAACCTCGCGATCAGCCCGATTGATCTGAAATCGCGGCTGATCGCGCTGATCGCGCGCGAGGCCGACCATGCCCGCAAAGGCCGCCCCGCCGAGATCTGGGCCAAGATGAACAGCCTGATCGAGGCCGATGTGATCGACGCGCTTTATGCCGCAAGCCAGGCCGGGGTGCGCATCAACCTGATCGTGCGCGGCATCTGCGGCCTGCGCCCCGGCATCAAGGGCCTGTCGGAAACCATCCGCGTGAAGTCTATCGTCGGGCGGTTCCTGGAACATTCGCGCATCGTCTGTTTCGGCAATGGCCAAGGCCTGCCCTCGAAAAAGGCGCGGGTGTTCCTGTCCTCGGCCGACTGGATGGGGCGCAATCTGACGCGGCGCGTGGAAACCCTGGTCGAGGCCGTGAACCCCACCGTCAAGGACCAGATCCTGTCGCAGATCATGGCCGCGAACCTGGCCGATACCGCGCAAAGCTGGGTGCTGTCGCCCGATGGGCGCTATCACCGCGACCTGCCCGAGGGGCGCGAGGATCTGTTCTCCTGTCACAGGTTCTTCATGGAAAATCCGTCACTGTCGGGGCGCGGATCGGCGGCGGCACAGGGCGCGCCGAAACTTGCCCATAGCCGCGATTAGGGGCATGGTCACGCTGCCGTGACCGATTCCACGCAGCCAGACCGACGGAGGCCCAGATGACCCGAACCGACGCCAGAAAACGCCGGAGTGCGGGCCGGTGGGAGCCGTTCGGCGGTCCGCTGTTTGAAAACGACCGCGCGCGCGCGCTGAACCGGGTCGGCGTGGTCGATGTCGGGTCGAACTCGGTGCGGATGGTGGTGTTCGACGGCGCAGCCCGCAGCCCGGCCTATTTCTACAATGAAAAGGTGATGGCGGGTCTGGGTCAGGGGCTGGCGACCACAGGCCGGCTGAACCCCGAGGGCAAGACCCGCGCCGCATCCGCCTTGGCGCGGTTCGCGGCGATGGCGAAGGCGATGGATGTGTCATCCATGTCCGTCGTCGCCACCGCCGCCGTGCGCGAGGCCGAGGACGGCCCCGCCTTTCGCGCCGAGGTCGAATCCGCCACCGGCCTCAAGATCCACGTCATCGACGGCGCCGAAGAGGCGCGGCTGTCGGCCCAGGGCGTGCTGCTGGGCTGGCCGGGCGCGCAGGGGCTGGTCTGCGACATCGGCGGCAACTCGATGGAGCTGGCCGAAGTGGCGGGCGGCAAGATCGGCCGCCGCGCGACCTCGGCCCTGGGTCCGTTCCGCCTGCAACAGGTCAAGCCCGCCAAGCTGAAGGACTATATCCGCAAGACCATGCAGGGGCTGGCCGATCAGATGGGCACCGATCACGACCGCATCTATCTGGTCGGCGGGTCGTGGCGGGCGATCGCGCGGCTGGACATGGAACGGCGCGCCTATCCGATGACGGTGCTGCACGAATACCGCATGACGCCCGCCGATGTCGCGGCCACCGTCGCCTGGATCGGGGCCAGCGACATGGCGGATCTGCGCGCCCGCACCGGCACCTCTGCCGCGCGGATGGAGCTGGTGCCGCTGGCCGCGCAGGTGCTGGCGGAACTGGTCGCCACCTTCCAGCCGCGCGAGATCGACATTTCCAGCTATGGCATCCGCGAGGGGCTGCTTTACGAACAGATGCCCCCCGCCCTGCGCAAGCGCGACCCGCTGATCGAGGCGGCGCGGCACATGGAAAAGCAGATGTCGCGGATGCCGGGGTCGGGCAAGCGCGTCTATGGCTTTCTGATGCCGCTGTTTGACGAGCTGCCTGCACATGAGCTGCGCCTGGTCAAGGCCGCCTGCCTGCTGCATGATATCACCTGGCGCGCCCATCCCGATTACCGGGCCGAGGCCTGTTTCGACAATGTGACCCGCGCCAATCTGGCGGCGCTGTCGCATGGCGAACGGGTGTTTCTGGGGGTGGCGCTGCTGCATCGCTACAAGAACAGCCGGTCTGGATCGCCGATGGCGCCGCTGTTTGCGCTGCTGAGCGATGAAAACCTGCGCCGCGCGGAAATCCTGGGCAAGGCGCTGCGCTTTGCGGCGATGTTCGCGGCGGGCGACCCCGAAAAGGCCGCCAGCCTGGAACGCGACCGCAAGGCCAACACGCTGACCCTGCGCCTGAGCAAACGCGGCCAGGTGCTGTTTGGCGAGGTGGCCGAGGCCCGCTTCCGCTCACTCGCCTCATCCATCGGGGCCGAGCCGGTGATCGTGGCGCCCAACGGGTGAGCACGCGGCTTATGGCGGCGGCGGATGCCACCCGCGCCGCCTTGCATCGCGCGCGCCCCGCGCCTATATTCGATCTGTCCGGGGCAACCCGGACTATGGGCATAAACGCGCTCGTAATAAGCGGATCGGACCCGGGGGCGGTACCCGGCGGCTCCACCAAATCGCCTCGTTGGGGGATCTTGGGGCCGAAACAGGATCGACGAACGTGTAAAGGGGATGGCTTTGCCTCGGTGAGCTACCACCGTTATCGGTGCAAAATGTACAGTTGCCAACGACAACCGTGCTCCGGTGGCTCTGGCTGCGTAAGCGGCTCGGGTAACCGAAACCTCAAGCCCTGACGCCTAGCAGCGTCAGGCGGGGCCCGCAGGAGCCTGGCAACAGAATCCTGCATTTCCCGCCTGACAGCTTTCGTTTAACGGCTCAGCGATTGACCGGTCAGCGGGTCGATCTTGACCTCGACCTTGGCACCGGCGCGGGTCTTGTATTCGACCTCCCAATAGCCGTCGTCATCCCAGTCGATCTGATCGACATAGGCCAGATCGGCACCGACGCTGGATTCCAGCGTGGCGATGACCTTGGACAGGGCCAACGCATCGGCGGGCGGCACCTTGTCGCCAGCGAAGGCCGCAACCGGCAGGGTCAGGGCGATGACGGGCAGCAATTTCAACATGTTCAGTCCTTTCCATCAGGCGGCAACGCGCCGCTTCACCGACTAACGCCGCCATGGCCCGGCAGGTTTCGCGCCCCAGCAAGGGTCTTTTCATCGCGCGCCCACGGGGCTAGGGTGGCGGCAAGCTCCCCAAGCCAAGGCCCGCGACATGACCCGCAGCATCGATTACGGCAGCCTGATGCACCGCGCGATGCGGGGCCTGATGCAGGATGTGCTACGCGACGTGGCCGCCCATGGCCTGCCGGGCGCACATCATTTCTTCATCACCTTCGACACCCGCGCCGAAGGGGTCGAGATCGCCGATTGGCTGCGCGCGCGCTACCCGCAGGACATGACGATCGTCATCCAGCACTGGTTCGACGGGCTTGAAGTGCGCGACCAGGATTTCACCATCATCCTGAACTTCGGCAACAATCCCGAACCGCTGATCATCCCCTTTGACGCGATCACCACCTTTGTCGACCCTTCCGTCGATTTCGGCCTGCGATTCGAGGCGCAGGAGGATGACGAGGAGGAGGGCGACGACGACCTGCCCGAGGATGAAGCCCCCGCCGATCTGGATGCCCAGCCCGAGCGCGGCCCCGGCGCCGAGGTCGTGCGGCTGGACAAGTGGCGCAAATAGCGCCCACAAAACCGTCACACAGCCCCGTTAGCGTCGCCCCATCGACCCTGCCGGAGGCCCCATGTCTGACCTGTCCCTGTTCATCCGCCAGTTCATCCGTCGCCCGCATGAAATCCGCGCGATCGCGCCCACGGCCCGCGCCACGGCGCGCGAAATGGCCCGGCTGATCCGCCCCGACATGACCCGCGTGGCCGAGATCGGCGCGGGCACCGGCACCATCACCCGCGCCATCCTGGCGCGCGGCCTGCCGCCCGAGGCGCTTGAGCTGTATGAGCTGAACGCCGCCTTCTGCGACCGCCTGCGCCAGCTTTTCCCCGCCAGCACCGTGCATAACCTGCCCGCGCAGGACATGGTGAATGTGGGTCAAGGGCCTTATGACGCAGTGATCTCGGGCGTGCCGGTGCTGGCTCTGCCCGACCCGATGCAAGCCGCGATCATCGGCGCGGCGCTTGCGATGCTGCGGCCCGGCGCGCCTTTCGTGCAGATCACCTATGGCCCGAACCCGCCGCTGTCGGATCGGGTGCGCGCGCAGTTCGGCCTGCATCATCATCGGTCGCGGCGGATCTGGGCAAACCTGCCCCCGGCGCAGGTCTATATCTTTCGTCAGGGCCATCCGCGCTGACTGTTAGCGGTATACCGCCGCATACCGATTGCCAAAAGCCGGTCTTTCCGCCACAACAGCCGCAACCCAAAATGGAGGCTGCGATGACCAAGATCCGCGTTGAAACCGACAGCTTTGGCCCGCTTGACGTGCCCGCCGACAAATACTGGGGCGCGCAGACGCAGCGGTCCATCATCAACTTTCCGATCGGCTGGGAACGCCAGCCCGTTGCCATCATCCGCGCGCTGGGCGTCATCAAACAGGCCGCGGCCGAGGTGAACATGGCCAGTGGCAATCTGGATGCAGGCATCGGTCGCGCGATGGTTCAGGCGGCGTCCGAGGTCGTGGCGGGCAAGTTCGACGACAATTTCCCGCTGGTCGTCTGGCAGACCGGCTCTGGCACCCAGTCGAACATGAACGCCAATGAGGTGATCAGCAATCGCGCCATCGAGATCCTGGGCGGCGAGATGGGCAGCAAGAAGCCCGTCCATCCCAATGATCACGTCAACATGGGCCAGTCCTCGAACGACACCTTCCCGACCGCGATGCATGTCGCCATCGGCATGATGGCGCGCGACGTGCTGATCCCCGGTCTGGAAAAGCTGCACCGCGCGCTGGACGCCAAGGCGGTCGAGTTCAAGGACATCATCAAGATCGGTCGCACCCATACCCAGGACGCAACCCCGCTGACACTGGGGCAAGAGTTCTCGGGCTATGCCAAGCAGGTCGAAAACGGCATCGCGCGGGTCAGGATGTGCCTGCCTGCGATCTATGAACTGGCGCAGGGTGGCACCGCCGTCGGCACCGGGCTGAACACCAAGAAGGGCTGGGATACCGCGATTGCCGCCGAAATCGCCAAGATCACCGGCCTGCCCTTCGTCACCGCCCCGAACAAGTTCGAGGCCCTGGCCGCGCATGATGCGATGGTGATGTTCTCGGGCGCGCTGAAGACTGTCGCCGGATCGCTGTTCAAGATCGCCAACGACCTGCGCCTTCTGGGCTCCGGCCCGCGCTCGGGCTTGGGCGAACTGATCCTGCCCGAGAATGAGCCCGGTTCCTCGATCATGCCCGGCAAGGTCAACCCGACCCAGGCCGAGGCGCTGACCATGGTCTGCGCGCATGTGATGGGCAATGATGCGGCGGTGGGCTTTGCCGGCTCGCAAGGGCATTTCGAGCTGAACGTCTATAACCCGATGATGTCCTATAACGTCCTGCAATCCATGCAGCTTTTGGGCGATGCGGCGGCGTCCTTTACCGACAATATGGTCGTCGGGACCAAGGCGAATGTCGAACGCATCGACCGGCTGATGAAGGAAAGCCTGATGCTGGTGACCGCTCTGGCGCCGACCATCGGCTATGACGCGGCCACCAAGGTCGCTAAGACCGCCCACAAGAACGGCACCACCCTGCGTGAGGAGGCGATCGCGCTTGGCTATGTCGATGGCGAGACCTTTGACCGCATCGTGCGGCCCGAACAGATGGTCGGCCCCGAGGACTGATCAACGCGCCAGGGCGGCCCCGCGTCGCCCCGGCCGCCGATCACCCGGCGACAGCGCGGCCACCGATCCGGCGCGCCATGGCCGGCAGAGACGCGGCCGACAGCCCACCCTGGCGGGCGGACTGTCACTGAATGCGCCACAGCGCGGCCTGCCCCGCAGCGGGGGCAGGCGCCCTTTTCAATGCGCCATCATCTCGTCGACGATCTGGGCGGGGGTCAGGCCGGCGGGGTAATAGGTCGGCCAGTTCGTCAGCTCCTCCAGCAGTTTGGCGCGATCCTCGCCCATATACAGGTGGAAGTGATCGGCCTTGGAGGGCGCGATCCTGTGGTCGCTGAACTGGATGAAGGCCGGGGCCGCGTCATCGCCCGACTGCTTCTTGAAGATGAAGCGGACGCCGCGATTGCCCTTGGGATAGGTCAGCACTTCATGGCCATCGGCGGCATATTCACCTTTGGCCGCGCTGTCACCGCGATGAAAGGTGATGGTGCTGCCGACGATCTCGATCCGGCTGATATCGCTGCGATAGCCGGTGTCGTAATAAGCCTTGTATTCCGCAGCGGTCTTGTCGCCATGTTCGGCCTTGTGCGCCATCACCGGATCCAGCGTGCCATCCTGCAACAGCGGATAGACCGATTGCCAGTCGCCGGTCCAGTCCGACAGCTCGCGCGGAGCGATCTGGTCATCGTCGAAATAGCCTTTCGAGATCTTGGCCGCATCGGCGCTGCCGTGGTCATGCGCGTGGTCATGGGCATGATCGTGGGCATGGTCATGGGCAGGCTTGGTTTCGGCGAAAGCCGGGCCAGCCAGCAGCGCCAGAACGGCGGCGGTGATGGTCAGGGTTGCGCGCTTCGGGTTCGGTGTGGTCAGGGTCATCGCGTCGTCCTTGGTTATGCAATGTTATTACATTACACTATCAAGACGCCCCGCCAAGAGCGATTTTTCTGTTCTTCGCCGCGTTGCGCGCTATCCTGCCGGGCATGAGCCAGATCGTGAACCTGAACCGCGCCCGCAAAGCCAAGGCCCGCGCCGAGGACCGCAAAACCGCCGACGAAAATGCGGTGCGGTTCGGACGGACCAAGGCCCAGAAGGCGCGCGAGACAGCCGATGCTGATCGCGCCCGCGCCGAACTGGACGGGAAGCGCCGCGAATGAACCGGCCGGTCAAACGCTCATTGACGTTGGGCGGACACCGCACCTCGGTCAGCCTTGAGGACGACTTCTGGAATGGCCTACGTCAGGCGGCGGCGGATCGCGGCATGGGAATCAATGCCTTGGCCGCCGAAATTGATACGGCGCGTCAAGTTGACATCGGCTTGGCAACGGCGATCCGGCTGTTTGTGCTGCGATATTATCGGGATCGCGGCCGAAGCTAAGACCAGATCCTAGCTTTGGCCCGCAAGCATTTGAAATTCCTGCGGCAGACCGTCGCAAACCGCCTGCTCCGCCGCCCGCGCCAGGGTCTTGCGGTCGCCCATCGACACATCCAGCGGGCGGGCAAAGCGCAATTCGATGCTGCCCTGTCGCGGCGCGGCCATCACCTTCAGCAGATGGCTGCCGAAATCCATATCGGCCCACCAGCCATAGAACCGCGCCGGCTGGCCCGGCGGGGCGCGATAGATCAGCGTCACCGGTTGCACCTGCATCACCCGGTCCAGCCCATGCGAATAGAAGGCCGCGAACAGCGTCGGCTTGAACGGCAGCACCCGCAGCCCGTCGGTCGAGGTGCCCTCGGGGAAGAACGCAAGCCGGTGACCGGCGCGCAGGCGATCCTCGAACATCTGCTGTTGCAGCTTGGCGTCACGCGCCTCGCGCCGGATGAAGACGGTGCCGGTGGCGCGCGCCAGCCAGCCGATGCCGGGCCAGGCCGCGACCTCGGCCTTGGAGACGAAATAGATCGGCTGCGCGGCGTTCAGCGCGAAAATATCCAGCCAACTGACATGGTTCGACACGATGGCGCCGATATGGTCCATCGGCGGGCGACCCGTGACGCGCCAGCCGATCCCCAGGATCGCCAGGGCCGCGCGGCAGACGCCCACCGTGATCCAGGGCGTGACCGGGCGGTGCAGTCCGAACAGCGGCCGCTCGATCAGCCGCAAGACCAAAAGCAGCGCCAGCCCGCCGAACACGACCAAGGCCAGGATCGGCGCGCGGATCGCCACACGCAGCCAGCCCAGAACGCCGGGCCGCACCGGCGACGGCACCGGCGCACCCTGCCAGGTGGCCTGCCGCACCGGCTCAGTCATCGCCACCCTCGGCGCGGCGGGTGTAGAAATCGCGGTGCCGCGCGCTCATCCGTTCGGTATCCATCAGCAGGCAGACATCGGTGGTGTTGAAGGGCTGGTCGATGAAGGCGCCCTCGCCCACCACGCCGCCCAGCCGCAGATAGGCCTTGATCAGCGCCGGCATCGCCGTCATCGCCGCGCGCCGATCCAGCGCATCGCGCGCCAGCATGTCCATCCGCGCAAAGGGCGGTCGCGCCGTCACCCGCAATTCGGGCGGCGCCAGATGGTGATGATGCAGCCAAGCCAGCGGCTGCGCCAGGGCCGCGGTATCGGTGCCGTGGAACGAGGCGACGCCGAACAAGACCTCGATCCCGTGGGTCAGGACGTAATCGGCCAGCCCGTTCCAGAGCAGGAACATGCCGCTGCCGCCCCGGTAGTCGGGATGCACGCAGGACCGCCCCAGCTCCAGAAGCCGCCGACCGCTGGCGCGCAAGGGCGCCAGATCATATTCGCCATCGCAGTAAAACCGCCCGATCTGCGCCGCGCGGTCGTCGCGCAGCAGCCGATAGGCGCCCACGACATGATCCAGCGCCGCCGGATCGCGGCGCGTGTCGACCAGCACCAGGTGATCGAAGAACGGGTCGAAATCGTCGCGCTCCAGCCGGGCGCGGTGGTCCACCAGATCGCCATCCCCGCCCAGTTCCTGCACGAAAACCGAATAGCGCAGCCGCTGCGAGGCCAGACAGTCGGCCTCGGTCTGGGCCAGGCGAACCTCGAAATGGCTGTCAGGCGTCATGGCATTCCCGTTTTCTGCTGCCCATCGCGCGCAACTGCACCGGCTTAGCGCCCCGCTCCGGGCAGTTCAACCACCGGCCTGCCCCGGCACGCGGCGTTCAGACGCCCTATACGCATTTTGCGCCAAGCCTTCACCAACAGTTGCCGAATACATCGTCCGGTTGTATGACACAGTTGAGAACAATCCTAAACGGGGGGCTCGTTCAGCCAGTCCAGTTCCACCCGCGTGCCGTCGATTACCCGCTTGCCGGCGTGTTCAAAGGTCACGGTCACGCGGCTGCCGACGCGGGATTGCACCTGCCCCCTGCCCCAATCGGGCGCCTGCGGATGACGCACCCACATTCCCGGTTCCAGTAGTTCGTTCATCGGTTACCCCGTTCCAGCCTGTTCAAGCCCGCCTGTTCAAGATTGTCGCGCCCATGCTTCACGATGCCCCCGATCATATCCGTGTCCCCCGCGAATGCGAGCCTTCAACCCATTCACCTTGTCTTGAGATCTCGCAGCTTCTGGCGGGCCTGGTCACGGCGCGGCTGTGCCATGATCTGATCAGCCCGCTGGGTGCGATCGGCAACGGGGTCGAGCTGCTGGCGATGCCCGGCGCGCAGGCTAACGGGCCGGAACTGACGCTGGTGTCGGAAAGCGTCGATACCGCGCAGGCGCGCATCCGCATGTTCCGCGTGGCCTTTGGCGCCTCGGCCAGCGATCAGCGCATGTCCAGCCCCGAGGCCGCCGGGCTGATGCAGGATCTGGCGCGAACCGGGCGGCTGACGATCGACTGGCAGGCCGAGGGCGACATGGCCCGGCGCGAGGTCAAGATGCTGCTGCTGGCGGGCCTGTGTCTGGAAACCGCCCTGCCGCGCGGTGGGCGGGTGCTGGTCTGCCGGTCGGGCGACTATACCCAGCCCGGCTGGCGGCTGGTGGCCGAGGCCCCACGCACCCGTCCCGACCCCGAGTTGTGGGCGCTGATCGGCCCCGATGAGGGCGCGCCCGCCATCACGCCGCAGTCGCTGTCCTCGCTATCGCCGGCGCAGGTGCAATTCGCCCTGCTGCCCGCCGAGGCGGTGCTGGCGAACCGTCGCCTGCATTGGGAACTGGATGAGGCCGGGGCCGAGATCCGGTTCTAGCCCTCAGGCCCGGATCGCGCCGTCACCGGTGACCAGATATTTGAAGCTGGTCAGTTGTTCCGCCCCGACCGGGCCGCGGGCGTGCATCTTGCCGGTGGCGATGCCGATTTCCGCGCCCATTCCGAATTCTCCGCCATCTGCGAACTGGGTCGAGGCGTTGCGCATCAGGATCGCGCTATCCAGCCGGGTCATGAAGCGTTCAGCCGTGGCGTCGTTTTCCGTCAGGATGCAATCGGTATGCTGCGACCCATACTGGCGGATATGGGCGATCGCCTCGTCCACGCCGTCGACCAGTTTCGCGGCGATCACCATGTCCAGAAACTCGCGGCCGAAATCATCCGGCGTGGCCCGGACGGTGCCGGGGATCCTGGCCAATTCGCCCTCGGCCCGGACCTCGACACCCGCATCCAGCAGGTCGCGGATCAGCGCCTCGCCGTGTTTCGTATAGAACTGCCAGTCGATCAGCAGGCATTCGGCGGCGCCACAGATGCCGGTGCGCCGGGTCTTGGCGTTCAGCACGACGCGGCGGGCCTTGTCCAGATCGGCATCGCGGTCGGCATAGACATGGCAGATCCCCTCAAGATGGGCAAAGACCGGCACGCGGGCCTCGGATTGCACCAGACCGACCAGCCCCTTTCCGCCGCGCGGCACAATCACGTCGATATGTGCGGTGGCGCGCAGCATCGCCGCCACCGCCGCCCGGTCGCGGGTCGGCACAAGCTGGATCGCAGTCTCGGGCAGGTTCGCGGCGCGCAGGCCCTGCACCAGGCAGGCATGGATCGCCGCGGATGAGTGCAGGCTTTCCGACCCGCCCCGCAGGATCACGGCATTCCCGGCCTTCAGGCACAAGGCGCCCGCATCGGCGGTGACATTCGGGCGGCTTTCATAGATCACGCCGACCACGCCTAAAGGCGTGGCGACGCGCTGGATATGCAGGCCGGTCGGGCGATCCCATTCGGCCAGCACCCGGCCCACCGGATCGGGCTGGGCGGCAATGGCGCGCAGCCCCTCGGCCATGGCGCGAATGCGCGACGTATCCAGCCTCAGCCGGTCGATCATCGCCGGTGCCAGGCCCTTTGCTTCGGCAAAGACCAGATCCTCGGCATTGGCATCCAGGATCGCACCCTCGGACGCGCGGATCGCATCGGCCCCGCCAATCAGCGCAGCGTGCTTGCGCTCGGCGCTGGCAAAGGCCAACTCCGCCGCCGCAGCCCGTGCCGCGCGGCCCAGATCGTCAATCATGCGCTCGGCGCTGCGGTCTTCGGTCATCATGCCACCTTTATCATGCCGCGCCCGTTCCGCGTTCGCGGGCCGGTGCGGCCCCGGTCATAACCGATCGCACCGACAAACAGGAGTCCCGATCTGCAGGTCCGCTTTACCCCGATCACGACCGCAGCGGCGATGGCGCTGCGCCACGGCACCGATGCCCATGGCCTGCCCCCCGAACGCATCGCGGCCTCGACCGGCAGTGGCACCCCCTGCCGCCATTGCCTGCGTCAAGTGCCGGTCGGCGCGCCCTATCTGGTGCTGGCCCACCGCCCCTTTGCGGGGCGGAACCCCTATACCGAGACCGGGCCGATCTTTCTGTGCCGCTACAGCCATGACGAACGCATCGTCCAAGGCACCGGCGCCGTCACCCCTACCGATCGGATCAAGGCCCACCGCGCCGAGTTGCTGGCCCGTCAGGACATCGCCTTTGTCGATATCCGGTCGGCCAGCAACAACTGCTTCCTGTGCCGGGTGCGGCGCGGCTAGGCACGCAAACGCACAAAGCCGCCCATCGGGCGGCCTTGGTGGAAAGTGGCGCGGTTGACGGGGCTCGAACCCGCGACCCCCGGCGTGACAGGCCGGTACTCTAACCGACTGAGCTACAACCGCGCTGGTCGGCCAAGGCGACAGGGTGGGAATGGCGCGGTTGACGGGGCTCGAACCCGCGACCCCCGGCGTGACAGGCCGGTACTCTAACCGACTGAGCTACAACCGCGCATCGTCCCACCGGGTATCGCGCCCGGCGTGGGGCGTATCTACGCAGCACACCGGGCGGCGTCAAGCGCGAATGCGGCAAAAAAGTGGCGTTGGCGTGAATGCGGGGATGGTGGGCGGTGAGGGGTTCGAACCCCCGACATCATCGGTGTAAACGATGCGCTCTACCAGCTGAGCTAACCGCCCCGGCCCTGTCTAACGGCGACGCGCTGCGAAAGGCAAGCCCGCGCCGGGCAGGCTTAGGGTTGCCCCGACCTCGCGTTTTCGTGACACTGGCAGAACTGGCGCGCGAAAACCCGCGTTGCCGTAACGTCAACATCCGCAAAGGAGAACCGGCCTGATGATAGCTGCCCTGTCCCGCCCGCTTGTGAAACTGGTCGAACGATGGCTGCCCGATCCCTTTGCGCTGGTGATGACGCTGACGCTGGTCGTCATGATCGCCGCCATCGCGGTCGAGGGCGCCTCGCCCGCGGCGGTCGTGCGGATGTGGGGCGACGGCTTCTGGGGGCTGCTGGCCTTCGGGATGCAGATGGTGCTGGTGCTGGTCACCGGCTTCATCCTGGCCTCGACGCCGTTGATCAAGGGCTGGCTTGCGGCGCTTGCGCGGCGCGCGACCAGCCCCGGCGTGGCGATCGTCATGGTCAGCCTGGTGTCGCTGGTGGCAAGCTGGATCAACTGGGGCTTTGGCCTGGTGGTCGGTGCGCTGTTTGCCAAGGCGCTGGCGCGGCAGGTCAAGGTCGATTACCGGCTGCTGGTCGCGGCCGCCTATTCCGGCTTTGTGGTCTGGCACGCGGGTCTGGCCGGGTCGATCCCGCTGGCCGTCGCCACCCCCGCCCATCCGTTCGAGGGGCTGATCGGCCTGATCCCCACCGCCCAGACATTGTTCGCGCCTTTCAACCTGATGATCCTGGCGATCCTCTTCGTGGTGATCCCGGTGATGAACCGGCTGATGATGCCCGCACCCGAAGATGCGATCTATGTCGATCCCGCGCGGCTGGACGCCGCCGAGACGCGCCACAGCGATGTCGGCGTGACCGAACACGGCACCCCGGCGGAACGCTTTGACGACAGCCGCTGGGTGTCGCTGGCGATCGGCATCGCCGGGCTGGCCTGGCTGGTGATGTATTTCGCCGATGGCGGCGGGCTGACGCTGAATGTCGTGAACTTCCTGTTCCTGTTCCTGGCGATCATCCTGCACGGCACCCCGCGCCGCCTGCTTGATTCGCTGAAAGAGGCGATGGCGGGCGCCGGTGGCATCGTGATCCAGTTCCCCTTCTACGCCGGGATCATGGGGATCATGACCGATTCGGGTCTGGCCGGCACGATCTCGCAGGCGATGGTGTCGCTGGCCACGGAAACGACGATGCCCTTCTGGTCGTTTCTGTCGGCGGGGCTGGTCAATATCTTCGTGCCCTCGGGCGGCGGTCAATGGGCGGTGCAGGCCCCGGTCGTGCTGCCCGCCGCCGAGGCCCTGGGCGCCGACATGGCCCGCGTCACCATGGCCGTAGCCTGGGGCGACGCCTGGACGAACATGATCCAGCCGTTCTGGGCGCTGCCGATCCTGGGGATCGCCGGTCTGAAGGCGCGCGACATCATGGGCTTTTGCCTGATACATCTGATTGTCACCGGGATCGTCATCTCGATCGGGCTGACCTTCTTTTGATCTGCGCCTCTGGCGGGGGTATTCAGACCACGAAGAAAGCAGGGGCGGCACCGATGGGGCCGCCCCTTTGACGATGCGGCATTCTTCTTGGCCAAGATATTCTCGGGGGTGAATGGCCCGCACGGGCCAGAGGGGGCGCGAGCGCCCCCTGATCCGCCAATAGAAAAGCGCGCCACGATGGGCGCGCTTTTCCGAATGATGGTGGGCGATAACGGATTTGAACCGCTGACATCTTCGATGTGAACGAAGCGCTCTACCGCTGAGCTAATCGCCCGATGAGGGCGACTTACACGTCGTCGTCGTCGTCTTCAAGCCCCTTCGCGCCATCTTTTGCCATCGCCGGCTTGAAGCGCACCACATAGGTATCGGCGCCCGAGCGGGTGACGTGGCGGTTGACGCGGGTCTTGCCAAAACCGGCGATGGCCAGGGCCTCGCCCTGCTGGATCGCGGAGGCAAGCGCGGCCAGGGTGGCATTGATCGTGTCCTTGGCGGCGGATTTGTTGCCCGACACCTGCGCCAGAATGCGTTCGGTGAACTCTTTCTTGCGAACGACGCCGGTGGTGACGACCGGCTTCGCGGCGGTGCGCGGGGCGGCAGATCGGGGGCCGGCGGACTTTTGTGCAGCTTTGCCTGCGGTTTTCGTGTCGCGGGTCTTGCCATCCGTCTTGGCCTTTGCCGCGCCGCGCGGGGCGGCCTTCGTGCCAGCAGAGGAGTGATCGGCGGTCATCTTGTTTTTTTCCATCATCATCTTCTGTGGGATCGACAGGTTGGATTTGGCCAGCACCTTAATGGCAACTGACGCAAGGGGAAAGCCGTCGAAAGACGGTTTCCCCTGATTTTCGCGGCGCTTGCGGGTGCCGCGCGGGTTTTTCGCCGCGCGGCAACGTTTTTAGCCCTGGTTCAGTCGCCCCGAACCGGCTGCCGGGGAATCACCCCTAATGGGCGACCGCGGCCCCTGCCCCCGCCGCCTGGCGCGCGGCCAGGGCGCGGGCTTCCTCGGCGGCCTCGTCCCATTCGACAGGCTCGGGCTGGCGCACAAGGGCCTGGGCCAGAACTTCGCGGACGTGGCTGACGGGGATGATCTTCAGCCCCTCTTTCACATTCGCCGGGATCTCGGCCAGATCCTTTTCGTTTTCCTGCGGGATCAGCACCGTCTTGATACCGCCCCGCAGCGCCGCCAGCAGCTTCTCCTTCAGCCCGCCGATCGCCAGCACATTGCCGCGCAGGGTGACCTCGCCAGTCATGGCGATGTCCTTGCGCACCGGGATCTGGGTCAGCACCGAGACGATGCTGGTGACCATGGCGATGCCTGCCGACGGACCGTCCTTGGGCGTCGCGCCTTCGGGAACGTGGACATGGATGTCGACCGTCTCGAACTTGGGCGGCTTGACGCCCAGTTCAGGGCTGATCGCCCGCACGAAGCTGGCGGCGGCGTCGATGGATTCCTTCATCACATCGCCCAGCTTGCCGGTGGTCTTCATGCGGCCCTTGCCGGGCAGGCGCAGCGCCTCGATCTGCAACAGATCGCCGCCGACACTGGTCCATGCCAGGCCCGTCACCACGCCGATCTGGTCGTCCTTTTCGGCCAGACCATAACGATGGCGGCGCACGCCCAGATAATCCTCGGCCTTCTCGGGCGTCACCTCGACGGATTTCGCCTTGCCCTTCAGGATCTCGGTCACCGCCTTGCGCGCCAGTTTGGCGATCTCGCGTTCCAGGTTCCGCACCCCGGCCTCGCGCGTGTAATAGCGGATGACATGGGTCAGGGCCGCGTCGGTCACGCTGAACTCGGCCTTTTTCAGACCGTTCGCCTTGATCTGCTTGGGCAGCAGGTGCCGGCGCGCGATTTCACGCTTTTCGTCCTCGGTGTAGCCGGCGACGGGGATGATCTCCATCCGGTCCAGCAGCGGACCCGGCATGTTATAGCTGTTGGCCGTGGTCACGAACATCACGTTCGAGAGGTCATATTCCACCTCAAGATAGTGATCGACAAAGGTCGCGTTCTGTTCGGGGTCCAGCACCTCAAGCATCGCAGACGCCGGATCACCGCGGAAATCCTGCCCCATCTTGTCGATTTCATCCAGCAGGATCAGCGGGTTGGTGGTTTTCGCCTTTTTCAGCGCCTGGATGATCTTGCCGGGCATCGAGCCGATATAGGTGCGCCGGTGGCCGCGGATCTCGGATTCGTCGCGCACGCCGCCAAGGCTGATGCGGATGAACTCGCGCCCCGTGGCCTTGGCGATCGAACGGCCAAGGCTGGTCTTGCCGACGCCGGGCGGGCCGACCAGGCACAGGATCGGGCCTTTCAGCTTGGCGCTGCGGCTTTGCACGGCCAGATATTCGACGATCCGTTCCTTGACCTTTTCCAGGCCAAAGTGATCGGCATCCAGCACCTGTTCGGCAGCGCCCAGATCCTTGCGGGTGCGCGATTTGACGCCCCAGGGCAGCGACAGCATCCAGTCCAGATAGTTGCGCACGACCGTCGCCTCGGCCGACATCGGCGACATGGATTTCAGCTTTTTCAGCTCACCCATGGCCTTGTCGCGGGCCTCTTTAGACAGTTTGGTGGCCTCGATCCGGGCCTCCAGTTCGGCAACCTCGCCCTGGCCCTCATCGCCCTCGCCCAGCTCGCGCTGGATCGCCTTCATCTGTTCGTTCAGGTAATATTCGCGCTGGGTCTTTTCCATCTGCGACTTGACGCGGGTCTTGATCTTCTTTTCGACCTGCAAGACACTGATTTCGCCCTGCATCAGGCCGTAAACCTTTTCAAGCCGCTGGGCGATGTCCAGCGTCTCAAGCAGATCCTGCTTCTGGCCCACCTCAATGCCCAGATGGCCCGAGACCAGATCGGCCAGTTTCGCCGGCGCGCGGGTTTCGCTGATCGCGGTCAGCGCCTCCTCGGGGATGTTCTTGCGCACCTTGGCATAGCGCTCAAACTCATCCGCAACGCTGCGCAGCAGCGCGGTCACCGCGTCACGGTCGCCCTCGGTTTCGGCCAGGTCGATGGCCTGGGCCTCGAAATAGGCGGGGTTTTCGACAAACTCGGTGATCTCGACGCGCGATTTGCCTTCGACCAGCACTTTCACGGTGCCGTCGGGCAGTTTCAGCAGTTGCAGCACATTGGCCAGCACGCCGGTGCGATAGATGCCCGATTCCTCGGGCTCGTCGATGCTGGCGTCCTTCTGGCTGGCCAGCAGGATCGGGCGATCCTCGGCCATCACCGCCTCAAGGGCGCGCACCGACTTTTCGCGCCCGACGAACAGCGGCACGATCATATGGGGAAAGACCACGATGTCGCGCAGCGGCAACACCGGATGGGTCAGGGGAAGATCGCTCATGTCATGTCCTTGTCTTGCAGGATGGACCGGCCCCGTCATGGCAGCCCCGCCATCCCCGTTGGCTGCAATCTAGGTGCCGTGCGCCCCCGCTTCAATGCGGTTACCGTCGGGTGACGGCAGTGTGACGGCAGACGCGGGCCGGGGCAAGGCTTCCCAGTGCGCCAAAATCCCACTATGTCGGGCCGGTGACATGAGGGCCGCGATGCTGAAAACCCGGATCATCCCCTGCCTGGACGTGGCCGATGGCCGCGTCGTCAAGGGCGTCAATTTCGTCAATCTGATCGATGCGGGCGACCCGGTCGAGGCCGCGCGCGCCTATGACGCCGCCGGCGCGGATGAGCTGTGTTTCCTTGACATTCATGCGACCCATGAAAATCGCGGCACGATGTTCGATCTGGTCACCCGCACCGCCGAGGCCTGTTACATCCCGCTGACCGTGGGCGGCGGCGTGCGCAGCCATCGCGACGTGCGCGACCTGCTGCTGGCCGGGGCGGACAAGGTGTCGTTCAATTCCGCCGCCGTGGCCGATCCGAATGTGATCGCCGAGGCCGCCGACCGGTTCGGCAGCCAGTGCATCGTCTGCGCCATCGACGCGAAAACCGTGGCGCCGGGCCGGTGGGAGATCTTCACCCATGGCGGGCGCAAGCCCACCGGCATCGACGCGGTGGATTTCGCGCGCACCGTGGCGGCCAAGGGCGCGGGCGAGATCCTGCTGACCAGCATGGACCGCGACGGCACCAAGGCCGGGTTCAACATCCCGCTGACCCGCGCCATTGCCGATGCGGTGGACATCCCCGTCATCGCCTCGGGCGGGGTCGGCACGCTGGATCACCTGGTCGAAGGCGTGACCGAGGGCCATGCAAGCGCGGTTCTGGCCGCATCGATCTTTCATTTTGGCACGTTCACGATTTCTCAAGCCAAGGCGCATATGGCTAAGGCAGGCATACCGGTTCGTCTGGAGGGAAGCGCCGCATGAGCATCGAAAAACTGGCCGAAACGATCCTGGTGCGCAAGACCGCCAGCCCCGACAGCAGCTGGACAGCGAAATTGCTGGCCAAAGGCCCGGAAAAATGCGCCGAGAAGTTCGGCGAGGAGGCGATCGAGGCGATCATCGAGGCGGTCAAGGGCGACCGCGACCGGCTGGTGGCCGAGGCGGCGGATGTGATCTATCACCTGCTGGTCATGCTGGCCGCGCGCGATCTGACGCTGGCCGATGTCGAGGCCGAACTCGCGCGGCGCGAAGGCCAGTCGGGCATCGCCGAGAAGGCCGCGCGACAGGGTTAGCGCGCCCCTGCCCCCGCGCCGCGACCCTGGCTGGCTGCGGATGCGTATTTGGGCAAGAAAGAAGGGCAAGGGGCGCGGCCTGAGGCCGATGACGTGCGGACGGCGCGTCGGGCGCTATGCTAATGCGACACAGCGGGCAGTGCGGCGCCGGATTCGCGCGTGGCTGGTTTGGCGGGCGCGCGCGGGCTGCGGGCAGGACGATCGATGTTGCTTGCGGTTGCGCGACCCCGAAAGGGTGGGCAGTTTGGCGCCGCCGCGCGCGGCCAACCGGGAACGGCCAACCGGGCGCGGATCGCGCTGAGCCTGCGGGGTTCCGGTGAAGGCTCACGGCGCTGCGCGGCGTGATCGCGGCGGCATTGCCCCGGGCGATGGTCGCGGGGCTTGCGCACTCGCGCGGCGCTTGGGTGACCGGCGTCATGGCGCTTTCGATCCGGCAGAACGCCCGGCACGCCCGCCTCCATCAATTCTGCGGCGGGTCTTGATCCGGTCTTGAGGTGGAGCGCCCAGATCGGCGGTCCTCAACCCGGACGATCTGATGACCCTGACCCTTTTGAATACCGCCCTTCTGGGGCTGATCGGCGCGATCGCATTCGCGCTGCGCGACGTGCCGGTGATGGCCGCGTTGTGGCTGTCACGACATGTCCTGTCGCGGCTGACGGTCGATTCCCGCGACCGTTTCCTGTTCACGACCCTTGTCGAATATCTGGAAAGCCGCCCCGGCTTTGCCGCCTCGAACCAGATCACCGCGCATTCGCGCCGCCTGGGTGAGGATGCGGGCGACAGCCCCGGCGCGACTGCGCCCTTCGTGCATCTGTCACCCGCGCCGGGCTTTCACATCTTTCGCGATCAGGGCCGTTGGCTGATGATCCACCGCCAGATCGAGGTCAGCCAGACCGTGCTGGAGCGCGTCACACTGATGGGCTTTGGCCGCGATCCGGCCTGGCTGCGCGGCCTTGTCGATCAGGCGCTGACCGCGCGCGAGGATGCCGAGCGCGACCATCTGTCGATCCATGCCCCCGACCCCTATGAGGCCGGGCAATGGACGCGCGTGCGGCTGGGCCAGCCCAGGCCACTGGACAGCGTGGTGCTGCAAGGCGGGCTGGCGCAGGATCTGCGCGCAGATCTCGCGCGGTTTCTGGACGCGCGCACAGATTATCAGCGCCTTGGCCTGCCCTGGCGGCGCGGCTATCTGCTGTTCGGCCCGCCCGGCACCGGCAAGACCTCGGTCGTGGCGGCGCTGGCCTCGGACCTGCGGATGAACATCTGCACGCTGTCGCTGGCCGGATCGGGCGTCAGCGACGACAAGATCCATGCGCTGCTGGCCGCCGTGCCGCGCCGCTCGATCCTGCTGATCGAGGATGTCGACGCGTTTTTCGACGACCGCGACGCCGTGCATGATGAGGTGAAGCTCTCGTTTTCAGGCTTTCTGAACGCGCTCGACGGCGTGGCCACGCAGGAGGGTTTCGTGATCTTCATGACCACCAACCATCCCGAACGGCTGGATCCGGCGCTGATCCGATCGGGGCGGATCGACCGGCGGATCGAGCTTGGCCTGGCAGATGCCGATCAGATCGGGCGGCTTTATGCGCGCTTTGATCCCGACCCGGTTGCGCGCGACGCGTTCGTGGCGGCGCATCGCGACAAGCGCCTGTCGCCCGCCGATGTGCAGGGCCTGCTGTTGCGCCGCTTTCTGGCGCCAGAGGCACCGCCACTTTGACCAGCCGCCGCGCCGCTTCGCCCGGCGCGGCCCCATTGAAACGCGCCAAACGCCCGGTTAGCCTTTGCCCAGCAAAGGAGATCGTCCATGACCACCCCCGCCCCCGGCAGCTGGGAAGCCCGCGCCGAAGAATATTCGCTTTATGGCTTTACCGACCTGCCCTCTGTCCATGATCGCGGCACCGTTGTGCTGACCCATGGCGAAGGCCCCTATGTCTTTGACACGAATGGGAAAAAATACCTCGATTCGAACTCGGGCCTGTGGAACATGGTGGCCGGTTTCGATCACAAGGGGTTGGCGCAGGCGGCCAAGGATCAATACGACCGCTTCCCCGGCTATCACGCCTTTTTCGGGCGCATGTCCGACCAGACGGTGATGCTGTCGGAAAAGCTGGTCGAGGTATCGCCCTTCGCGCGCGGCAAGGTGTTCTACACCAATTCGGGGTCCGAGGCGAATGACACGATGGTCAAGATGCTGTGGTTCCTGCACGCATCCGAAGGCCATGAAAAGAAACGCAAAATCCTGACGCGTTGGAATGCCTATCACGGCGTGACGGCGGTTGCGGCCAGCATGACGGGCAAGCCCTATAACGCCGTGTTTGGCCTGCCGATGGACGGCTTCATCCATCTGACCTGCCCGCATTACTGGCGTTTCGGCAAGGAGGGCGAGACCGAGGCCGAGTTCACCAAACGTCTGGCACAAGAGCTTGAGGACACGATCCTGCGCGAAGGCCCCGACACGATCGCCGGTTTCTTCGCGGAACCGGTGATGGGTGCGGGCGGCGTGATCCCGCCCTCGGCCGGGTATTTCCAGGCCATCCATCCGGTGCTGAAGAAATACGGTATCCCCTTGATTTCCGACGAGGTCATCTGCGGATTCGGGCGCACCGGCAACACCTGGGGCTGCCAGACCTATGACTTCATGCCCGATGCGATCATCAGCTCGAAGAACCTGACCGCCGGGCTGTTCCCGATGGGCGCAGTGATCCTGGGGCCGGAACTGACCGACCGGCTGCAAGCGGCCATCGACAAGATCGAGGAGTTCCCGCACGGCTTCACCGCCTCGGGCCATCCGGTCGGCTGCGCGGTGGCGCTGAAGGCCATCGACGTGGTGATGAACGAGGGGCTGGCCGACAACGTCAAACGCCTGGCGCCGCGCCTGGAAAAGGGTCTGGCCGAGATCGCGCAGAACCCCAATATCGGCGAATTGCGCGGCGTCGGCTTCATGTGGGCGCTGGAGGCGGTGCGCGACCGCGCCACCAAGGAACCCTTCCCCGGCACCCTGTCGGTCAGCGAGCGCATTGCCAATACCTGCACCGACATGGGCCTGATCTGCCGTCCGCTGGGTCAGTCGATCGTGCTGTGCCCGCCCTTCATCCTGACCGAGGCGCAGATGGATGAGATGTTCGACAAGCTGGACCGCGCGTTGAAAAAGGTTTTCGCGGAAGTGGCTTAAGGGCCGAAGCTGATAAGACATATGAAGGAGCGGCATGAATGCCGCCCCTTTTCAATGGCTTGCCGCGTGATCTTTTGACAGCGCATGAAGATCTTATGGCAAGCCCTTGCCAGACTGCATGATCGCGATCACATCCTGCGTGCGCCGACCGGCCGCGAGCCAGTCCTTGACCCGGCAACTGGCCGCGCCATAGGCGTTGCGAAAGCCGATTTCGCGCGTCAGCGCGGTGAAATCGGCAGGCCGCGTGGGCAGGGTGCGCCCGGCCAAAGCGGCACATTCGGCAGCCGACAGATCGGCCCCGACGGTGCCGGAAACATGGGTCGCGATCCCCTCGTCGAACCAGACCGGCACCGGCTGGCGCAGGCGGATCATCAGCAGGTCGGATGTGTTCATCTCGGCATGGATCGCCTCATGCAGATAGGTCGGCGCATCGTCCCAGGCGCGCGAGCCGATGTTGATCGCCAGGCTGCCATAGCTGAGGCCGCGCGTCGTCATGCCATGCGCCTGATCGCAGGCGGGCGTGGTGCAGACCCGCCAGATCGGCGCGGCCTGCGACCGGCCCATGGCGCGCGCCGCCCCCGATTGCGCCGCCGCAATATGGGCGCGCAGCCGCGCCAGCACCTGCGGGTCCGCTGCATCGGTCATCAGCCGCGCATCGACCAGCCGCAGCCGCGCCGGCCCCTCTGCACGCCCTTCTGCACCCGGCGCCACCACCTGATCGGGCACCGCGACCACGCATCCCGCCAGCAGCAGCGCCAGCCCCGCCACCTTGGCGATTTCAGTATACAATTGCATACACCGCTTTCCTTTTGCCCCCGGATCGGTTATCACAGCCGCGACGAATCCCACAATTACAACCGCGAGAGGCTTCCATGTCGAAGATCAAAGTCGCCAATCCCGTCGTCGAACTGGACGGCGATGAAATGACCCGGATCATCTGGGATTTCATCAAGCAGAAACTGATCCTGCCCTATCTGGATGTCGACCTGAAATATTACGACCTGGGCATCGAGGAGCGCGACCGCACGAACGACCAGATCACCATCGATGCCGCGAATGCGATCAAGGAGCATGGCGTCGGCGTGAAATGCGCCACCATCACCCCCGATGAGGCCCGCGTCGAAGAGTTCGGCCTGAAGAAGATGTGGAAATCGCCGAACGGCACGATCCGCAACATCCTTGGCGGCGTGATCTTCCGCGAGCCGATCATCTGCAAGAACGTGCCGCGCCTGGTGCCGCACTGGACCCAGCCGGTGATCGTCGGCCGCCACGCCTTTGGCGATCAATACAAGGCCACCGATTTCCGCTTTCCGGGCAAGGGCAAGCTGACGATCAAGTTCGTCGGTGAAGATGGCGAGACCATCGAGCATGAGGTGTTCCAGGCGCCGTCCTCGGGTGTCGCCATGGCCATGTACAACCTTGACGACAGCATCCGCGACTTTGCGCGCGCGTCCATGAACTATGGCCTGAACCGTGGCTATCCGGTCTATCTGTCGACCAAGAACACCATCCTGAAAGCCTATGACGGCCGCTTCAAGGATCTGTTCCAGGAGGTGTATGAGGCCGAGTTCGAGGACAAGTTCAAGAAGGCCGGGATTCATTATGAACACCGCCTGATCGACGACATGGTGGCCTCGAACCTGAAATGGTCGGGCGGCTATGTCTGGGCCTGCAAGAACTATGATGGCGATGTGCAGTCCGACACCGTGGCGCAGGGCTTTGGCAGCCTGGGGCTGATGACCTCGGTGCTGATGACGCCCGATGGCAAGACCGTCGAGGCCGAAGCCGCCCACGGCACCGTCACCCGCCACTATCGCGAGCATCAGAAGGGCAAGGAGACCTCGACCAACTCGATCGCGTCGATCTTTGCCTGGACGGGCGGGCTGAAGCACCGCGCGAAGCTGGACGGCAACGACCAGCTGATGCGGTTCGCGCAGACCCTGGAAAAGGTCACCGTGGATGCGGTCGAGGATGGCCATATGACCAAGGATCTGGCGCTGCTGATCGGGCCGGACCAGAAGTGGCTGACCACCATGGGTTATCTGGAAAAGGTCGACGAATACCTGAACAAGGCGCTGAAGGGCTGACCGGCCCGACCGGCGGAAACTTGCAGGGCCGGGCCGAAGGGTCCGGCCTTTGCCTTGCGGGCAGGCCCTGCCCCGCCTATCTGGGCGCCATGAAAAAGCTGTTGATGATCCCCGTGTTGTTGCCTGTCACCGCGTTGCTGGCGGGCTGTGTCGAACCCGAGGCGCGGCTGCTGCCGAACGCGCCCCTGGCCGATCGCATCGCCGCCGATTGCGACCGGCGCGGCGGCACCACCGCCCGCGACCGCGTGGGGGGCGGCATGAAATCGGTGCGCTGCCATCTGCCCAATGGCCGCGTCGAAAGCTGGGGCGTGATGCTCGATTGACGCAGGCGCCGGGTCCGTGGCACCCTTGAGCCATGACGCATTGGAGGGCGCAACAGGATGAACAAGATCTTTCTGGGGCTGGCGGCGCTGTCGCTGGCGGGCTGCATGGCTGATGGTGACAGCCCCGCGATCGGCATGGCCAATCCGGCCTCGGTCCATTGCGTCCAGCAGGGCGGCAAGGTCGAGATCCGGCGTGACGCCCAAGGGGGCGAAAGCGGCTGGTGCCACCTGCCCGATGGCCGTCTGGTCGAGGAATGGG
This sequence comes from Paracoccus zhouxuedongae, assembly GCF_041927815.1. NCBI lineage: Bacteria > Pseudomonadati > Pseudomonadota > Alphaproteobacteria > Rhodobacterales > Paracoccaceae > Paracoccus > Paracoccus zhouxuedongae. The sequence continues at coordinate 131,860 of NZ_JBHFHM010000004.1, read as the reverse complement.
CGCTCTATCGCTCAGCCAACCGCTAAGGCCCCCCGACGGGCCAATCGCTGATGCTGGACTAAAGCGGCGCGCCGGGATATGGCGCGCGGTCTGGGGACAGACAGCAAAGGCCCGCCATGACAGAACCGCAGAACACCCCCGCCCACAGCCTGATCGAGGATGCGCAAGGCCTTGGCTTTGGCGCCTTCATGGCCGCTTTTGGCGTCACTGTGCTGACCCATCTGGGGCTGATCACCGGGCAGACGGCGGGGCTGGCGATCCTGATCACCTATCTGACCGGCTGGGGGTTCGGCCCGGTGTTCTTCGTCATCAACATCCCGTTTTACTGGTTCGGCTGGCGGCGGATGGGCACGCGCTTTACCGCCAAGACCTTTCTGGCGGTGGCGCTTGTCACCCTTCTGTCGATGGCCATGCCCGGCTGGGTCAGCTTTCAGCACCTGACCCCGGCTGCGGGCGCGGTGCTTTACGGGCTGGTCACCGGCGCCGCGCTGATGGCGCTGTTTCGCCATGGCGCCAGCCTGGGCGGGATCGGCATCCTGGCGCTGATGTTGCAGGATCGCACCGGCTTTCGCGCCGGCTGGACGCAGCTGATCTTTGACGCGGTGCTCTTCGCGGCAGCCCTGGCCTTGCTGGGCGATCCCGCGCGCATCGCCTGGTCGGCGCTTGGCGCGCTGGTGGTGAACCTGGTCATCGCCATCAACCACCGCCGCGACAGATATATTGCGACATAACGGAACCATTCCGGCGGGCTGCCCGTTGACGCCGCAAGAACCAACACCTTGCAGGAGCCAATCATGAACAGCATCATCTATATCGTGGGTCTGGTCGTGGTCGTTCTGGCCGTTTTGTCGCTGTTCGGCCTGCGCTGATCCTCAGCCCACCCTTTGCACAGGCCCCGCCCCCCATGGGCGGGGTTTGTCGTTGAAGGGGCGTTCCATCGGGGGGTTTCCATCGGGCGCGCTTCCGGCTATGGGCTGCGCAACCCTTGCATTGGAACCCCCATGGACATCCGCAACATCGCCATCATCGCCCACGTCGACCACGGCAAGACCACGCTGGTCGACCAATTGCTGCGCCAATCCGGCGCCTTCCGTGAAAATCAGGCCGTCGCGGAACGCGCGATGGACAGCAATGACATCGAACGCGAACGCGGCATCACCATTCTGGCCAAGGCCACCAGCGTCGAATGGAAGGGCACCCGCATCAACATCGTCGACACCCCCGGCCACGCCGATTTCGGCGGCGAGGTCGAGCGCATCCTGTCGATGGTGGATGGCGTCTGCCTGCTGGTCGATGCCGCCGAAGGGCCGATGCCGCAGACCAAGTTCGTGACCTCGAAGGCGCTGGCGCTGGGCCTCAAGCCGATCGTGGTGCTGAACAAGGTCGACAAGCCCGCCGCCGAACCCGACCGCGCCCTGGATGAGGTGTTCGACCTGTTCGCCAATCTCGGCGCAACCGACGAACAGCTTGATTTCCCGCATGTCTATGCCAGCGGCATCGGCGGCTGGGCGGATGCCGATCTGGACGGGCCGCGCAAGGACATGTCGGCGCTGTTCGACCTGATCCTGGCCCATGTCGAACCCCCGAAACAAGAGTTCCGCACCGACGAGCCGTTTCAGATGCTGGCCGTCACCCTGTCGGCCGACCCGTTCATCGGCCGCATCCTGACCGGCCGGGTCGAGGCCGGGATCGCCCGCGTCGGCGACACGCTGAAGGCGCTGAACCGCGCGGGTGAGCGGATCGAACAGTTCCGCGTCACCAAAATCATGGCCTTTCGCGGCCTGTCGCAGCAGCCGATTGACGAGGCGCAGGCCGGCGACATCGTGACCTTGGCCGGCATGACCAAGGCGACCGTCGCCGATACGCTGTGCGCGCTGGATGTCGACACCGCCCTGCCCGCGCAGCCCATTGATCCGCCGACGATCAGCGTGACCTTTGGCATCAATGACAGCCCGCTGGCCGGTCGTGACGGCAACAAGGTGCAATCGCGCGTCATCCGCGAACGGCTGATGAAAGAGGCCGAAACCAATGTCGCCATCCGCGTCGAGGACACGCCGGGCGGCGAGGCCTTTGTGGTCTCGGGGCGCGGCGAATTGCAGATGGGCGTGTTGATCGAAAACATGCGCCGCGAAGGGTTTGAACTGTCGATCAGCCGCCCCCGCGTGATCTTCCGCGAGGAAGACGGGCAGCGGATGGAGCCGATCGAGGAGGTCATCGTCGATGTCGATGACGATTATTCCGGCGTCGTCATCGAAAAGCTGACCGGCCCGCGCAAGGGCGATCTGGTCGAGATGCGCCCGGCGGGCCATGGCAAGACGCGCATCGTGGCGCATGTGCCGTCGCGCGGCCTGATCGGCTATCAGGGCGAGTTCATGACCGACACCCGTGGCAACGGCGTTCTGAACCGCATCTTCCACGGCTGGGCACCCTACAAGGGCGCGATCCAGGGCCGCCGCCAGGGCGTGCTGATCAGCATGGAAAACGGCGTGTCGGTGGCCTATGCGCTGTGGAACCTGGAAGAGCGCGGCAAGCTGTTCATCGGCGCGCAGGAACAGGTCTATGAGGGGATGATCATCGGCGAACATTCCCGCGACAATGACCTTGAGGTGAACCCGCTGAAGGGCAAGAAGCTGACCAACGTGCGCGCCAGCGGCACCGATGAGGCCGTGCGCCTGACGCCGCCGGTTCGCATGAGCCTTGAGGAGGCGATCGCCTATATCGACGACGATGAACTGGTCGAGGTGACGCCGAAGATCATCCGCCTGCGCAAACGCCACCTGGACCCGCATGAGCGCAAGCGCCAGGCCCGCGCCGCGGGCTGAGCCGAGAGTGCAACGGGGCGCGACCGCAAGGCCGCGCCCCTTGTCTTTGTCCGGTCGGGGCGGATCATCCGGCGCGGGATCGAGAGGGCGGCGCGCGCTGGCCATCACACGGGGCAACCGGGGGCTGGCGCAGGCGGCGATGACCACGCGCGGACGGGAAGCAGCCACGGCTCGCGCGCGATCCCCCTTTGCTGCCGGGGGCTGGGGTGGCGCGGGCGGCGCCGGGTCAGTCGCGAGCCGTCCCGTGGCCGAGGGGGCAACGGCGAGCAGATCGGGGCGCGCGCCGCAGGACCGCACGCCGATTGCAGCGGCAGGGCGCCGCGGTCCCGCCCCAGATCGGGCCATGGCTATTCCCGGTGCTTGGGGTGTTGCGGGGCCGCGCCGGAGCGCAGGTTCAGCTAATGCAGCGCGCGGTGGCGGGGTGCGGGCAGGTCGGTCGCGCGGTGCAGCGACTGGGGCGGCACATCGGCCGGGGCGCGTTCGGGCAGCGGACGGTTCGAGAAGGTGGCGACCAGCCGGGCGCGATCCTCATCCCCCAGATGCGGCAGCAGCGCCGCCACCAGCCGCGCCGATGGGCCGGGGCATTCCACCCAGGCGCCGTCGATCAGCACACCGACCGCGCGGTCGCAGATCAGCGCCACCATCGGCCGCGCGGCAACCGCGTTCACATGGTTCAGGCTGCGCAGGTCATCGGCCCGCGCCAGCTCGCCCCCCTGCTGAAAGCGCAGGTTCCACAGCCGCACCGCGCCCGATACGGTGATCTGCCGCATCGGCATCCCCGGCCCCATCGCATCCGGCCCGATGATCACGCCCGGATGCGCACCCGCCAGCGGCATGGCCATCAGCAGCGGCACATAGCCATGATCGCGCGTCAGCAGCGCATCGCCCGCCCGCAGATCCGCGATGGCCCGTGGCCCCGCAGCCGTCGCCAGCCGCCCAAGGGGCGAAAAGACCGACAGACAATCCAGATAGCTACCCTGGAAGGCGCGCTGGGGATGATGGGGATCCGACATGGGTGAAACTCAGGAACAGGTTCGACTGCGACGCGGGTCACATGCGGGACAACCACAGACGCGCCGGTTGAGACCAGCTATAGCAGATCGAGAGCCGCATGGTCGGGGAAAGTCTTGAAAGATTTGACAAATTTTTCGCCATATGCGCCCAATAAAGCAAAATGTGCCATCCATCCCATTGAAAGTCATAGGCAAAAATCGACGATGTGAAATATTTCTGGTGGTAAAAACGACAGAACGGATCGGTCTGACGTTGCGTCATGTTTTCGCCCCCACAACCCGCGATTGCGCGCCCTGCCCCGGCGTTACCCTGTCGGCTGACGAATCAGCCCGGCCACGGCGCGCGCCGCGCAAACCATTCGCCATGAACAGAAAACTGGTACCCGAGGTCGGACTCGAACCGACATGCCTTGCGGCGGCGGATTTTGAATCCGCTGCGTCTACCATTCCGCCACTCGGGCCGATGTGCGATGCACAAAGGGCGGGGTCATCCCCCGCCCTTTCCTTTAACGGGCAGGCGCGCGGCCCGCAAGCGGCTTACAGCTGCTGGGCGCTGAAGGTGTCGCAGCTGTTCACATCGCCCGAACGCATCCCGGTGATCAGCCACCGCTTGCGCTGTTCGGATGATCCGTGGGTAAAGCTGTCGGGCATCGGCACCCGCCCGGCCGAGGCCTGCAACGTATCATCGCCAACTGCCTTCGCGGCATTCACCGCCTCAAGCACGTCCTGTTCCGACAGGTTCAGCGCGTTGGCCGAATGCGCGGCCCAGACGCCCGAGAAGCAATCGGCCTGCAATTCCACCCGCACCGAAATGTCGTTCGAGGTGACCTCATCTGCGCGCTGACGGGCGGCATTGGCCTTGGGCAGGATGCCCAGTTCGTTCTGCACATGGTGGCCGACCTCATGCGCGACGACATAGGCGGCCGCGAACTCGCCCCCGGCGCCCATCTGGCGCTCCATCGTGGTAAAGAAGGCCGTGTCCAGATAGACCTTTTTATCCGCCGGGCAATAGAACGGCCCGGTCGCCCCCGAGGCCCCGCCGCAGGGCGACTGGGTGACGCCCTTGTAAAGCACCAGCCTGGTCGGCGTGTAGGCACGGCCCAGTTGGTCGCGGAAGATCCCGTCCCAGACCTGTTCGGTTTCGGCCAGCACGACGCTGACCATCTGCCCGGCGGCCTTGTCCTCCTCGCTCAGCGGCTCGGCAGCGGTCTGCTGCGGATTGCCGATCCCCGATTGCGACACCAGCGGGCTGATGTCGATGCCGAAGAAATACCCGACGGCCAGAACGATCAACATGCCGACGATGCCGATCCCGCCGGCGCGGCCGGTCATGCTGCGCCGATCCTCGATATTGCTGCTGCCGCGACGGCCTCTCCATTCCATGATGTGCTTCCTTTGTGGCATGGCCCCGACGGGGCGGCTTTGGCCAGATTAAACCGCCCCCCGCCCGCGCGAAAGCGTGAAACAGGGGGAAAGGCGCGCGTGCGGCGCATGGCTGAACGCCGCGCCATGGCCTTCGGTTTCCGCCCCTTGACGCAGCGCAGGCGACGGGCGATGCACAGGCGCGCGCGAACCGCGCGTGGATGGGTCGGGTGAACGGATGCTGCGGCGGCTTTATGACTGGACGATGGGGCTGGCCCATCATCCCCATGCGATGTGGGCGCTGGCCTTTGTCGCCTTCATCGAAAGCTCGGTCTTTCCGATTCCGCCGGACGTGCTGATCATCCCGATGGTGCTGGCGCGCCCGCGTCAGGCCTGGCTGATCGCGGGGGTGGCGACGCTGGCCTCGGTCGCGGGGGGGATCGCGGGCTATGCGATCGGCGCGGGGCTGATGGATACCGTCGGACAATGGGTGCTGACCGCCTATGGCAAGGCCGAGGCCTTTGACCAACTGGCCGCGCGGTTCAACGAACAGGGCGCCTGGGCGGTGCTGATCGCCGGGGTTACGCCCTTCCCGTTCAAGGTGATCACCATCTTTTCGGGGGCCACGGGCCTGTCGCTGCCGCTGTTCATCGGCGTGGCCATCATCGCCCGCGCGCTGCGGTTCTTTGTGGTGGCGGGGCTGCTGCGCATCTATGGCGCACCGATCCGTGATTTCATCGAACGCCGTCTGGGGCTTGTGTTCACCGTCGCAATGCTGATGCTGATCGGCGGATTTGTGGCGGTGAAGTGGCTCTGATGAACAGACTGACGGGGATGGGCGCGCGGGCGCAGATGATCGGCCTGGGCGCGGCCTCGCTCGCGCTGGTCGCCATGGCCTTCGGGTTCGAGGCGGCGGGCTTTCGCCCCTGCGAATTGTGCATCCTGCAACGCTGGCCCCATGCGATCGCGGGCGCCATCGGGCTGATCGCGCTGGTGATGGCGCGCCCGCCGCGCGCGCTGGCGGTGCTGGGGCTGGGGGTGATGCTGGTCAGCCTGGGGCTTGGCATCTATCATTCGGGCGTCGAATGGCACCTGTGGGCGGGGCCGTCGGCCTGCACGGGTGGCGGCAACCTGACGCAGATGTCGACCCGGGATCTGCTGGATCAGATCATGGCCGCGCCGATGGTGCGCTGCGATCAACCGGCGCTGACGATCTTTGGCACGACGATGGCGAACTGGAATGCCGTCGCCTCGGGGCTGCTGGCGGCGCTTTGGGCGCGGGCTGCGGTTGCGCGCTAAGCCTCGTCTGGCTATAGTCACCGGACACAAAATCTGGACAAGCGCGCCAGCCCTTCCCTGGGCCGAAGGCGCCCCCGATCAAAGGCATTTCGCGTGACCGACACAACCGAAACCGGCGCCGGGACCGGCCCCGAGGATCAGCCCGAAATCACCGTGATGGCCCATGACGGCCCCACCGTGTCGATCACCGACGAAATGCGGACCGCCTATCTGGATTACGCGATGTCGGTGATCGTCAGCCGCGCGATCCCCGATCTGCGCGACGGGCTGAAGCCGGTGCATCGCCGCATCCTTTATGCGATGCATGAAACCGGCAACAGCCATGACAAGCCCTATCGCAAATCGGCGCGTCCGGTGGGCGATGTGATGGGGAAATACCACCCCCATGGCGATGCCGCGATCTATGACGCGCTGGTGCGGATGGCGCAGGATTTTTCCATGTCGCTGACGCTGCTGGATGGTCAGGGCAACTTCGGGTCGATGGACGGCGATGGCGCGGCGGCGATGCGCTATACCGAGGTGCGGATGGACAAGCCCGCCGCCTTTCTTCTGGCCGACATCGAAAAGGATACGGTCGATTTCCAGCTGAACTATGACGGCAAGGATCTGGAACCGACGGTCCTGCCCGCGCGGTTTCCGAACATGCTGGTCAATGGCGCGGGCGGCATTGCGGTCGGCATGGCGACCAACATCCCCCCGCACAACCTAGGCGAGGTGATCGACGCCACGCTGGCGCTGATCGACAATCCCGACCTGTCGGTGGAATCGCTGATGGAGCATATCCCCGGCCCCGACTTCCCCACCGGCGGGCAGATCATGGGGCGCGGCGGCATCCGCAAGGCCTATCTGGAAGGGCGCGGCAGCATCGTCATGCGCGCGAAAACCCGGATCGAGGAATTGCGCAAGGATCGCTGGGCGATCGTCATCGACGAAATCCCCTATCAGGTGAACAAGGCGGTGATGATCGAAAAGATCGCCGAGGCCGCCCGCGACAAGCGCATCGAGGGCATCGCCCATGTGCAGGACGAATCCGACCGGATCGGCGTGCGTGTGGTGGTGGAACTGAAACGCGACGCGACGCCCGATGTGGTGTTGAACAACCTTTACCGCTTTACGCCGATGCAGACCAGCTTCGGCGCCAATATGCTGGCGCTGAACGGCGGTCGGCCCGAGCAGCTGACCCTGCGCGATTTCCTGACGCATTTCATCACCTTCCGCGAGGAAGTTGTGGCCCGGCGCACCGCCTTTGAACTGCGCAAGGCCCGCGAGCGCAGCCATATCCTCTGCGGTCTGGCGGTCGCGGTGTCGAATGTCGATGAAGTGGTGGCGACGATCCGATCCTCGGCCGATCCGGCTGAGGCGCGCGAACGGCTGATGACCCGCCGCTGGCCCGCGCATGAGATCGTCGAATACCTGCGGCTGATCGACGATCCGCTGCATCCGGTCAACGATGACGGCACCTATAACCTGTCGGAAATCCAGGCGCGCGCCATTCTGGACCTGCGCCTGCAACGCCTGACCCAGATGGGCGTGCAGGAGGTGACCGAAGAATTGAAGGATCTGGCCGCCAAGATCCGCGACTATCTGGACATTTTGGGATCGCGCGACCGGATCATGGCGATCATCGCGGGCGAACTGCGCGAGGTGCGCGCCGCCCATGCCGTGCCGCGCCGGACCGAGATCGTCGAATGGGCGGGCGATCTGGACGATGAAGACCTGATCGAACGCGAGGATATGGTGGTGACCATCACCTCGGGCGGCTATATCAAGCGCACGCCCTTGGCCGAGTTCCGCGCACAGCGCCGCGGCGGCAAGGGCCTGTCGGGCATGGCCACCAAGGAAGACGATGTGGTGACCACGCTGTTCGTGGCCAACACCCACACGCAACTGCTGTTCTTCACCACCGACGGCATGGTCTATGCGATGAAATGCTGGCGGCTGCCTTTGGGCGGGCGCACCGCCAAGGGCAAGGCCCTGGTCAACCTGCTGCCGATCACGCCCGGCGTCAGCATTGCCGCGCTGATGCCGGTCGATGTGCCCGAAGCCGAATGGGACGATCTGCAGATCGTCTTTGCGACCTCGGAAGGCGACGTGCGCCGCAACGCGCTGTCGGATTTCACCAATATCATGCGCAACGGCAAGATCGCGATGAAGTTGCCCGAGGGCGTCAGCCTGGTGAATGCGCGGATCTGCGATGCGGGCGATGATGTGATGCTGGTGACCGCGCGCGGCCGGGCGATCCGCTTCCCGACCACCGATGTGCGGGTGTTCCAGGGCCGTTCCTCGACCGGGGTGCGCGGCATCCGTCTGGCCGAGGGCGACCGGGTGGTCAGCATGTCGGTGATCCGGCATTTCGAGGCCGACCCGGCCGAGCGCGCCGCCTATCTGAAGATGCGCCGCGCCGCCGCCGGGGTGACCGAGGACAGCGAGACCGACGAGGATGACGATGCCGCCGAGCCGGGCGCCCTGAGCCTGGAGCGTTACGCCGAAATGTCGGCGGCCGAGGATCTGATCCTGACCATCACCGTGCGCGGCGCCGGCAAGATCAGCTCAAGCCACGATTACCCGGTGCGCGGGCGCGGCGGCCAGGGCGTGACGGCGATGGAGAAATCCATGCGCGGCGGCGATCTGGTGGCCAGCTTCCCGGTGGAGGGTGACGACCAGATCATGCTGGCGACCTCGACCGGGCAGTCGATCCGGGTGCCGGTCGACGGCATCAGCTTCCGGTCGCGCGGCGCGGGCGGGGTGCGGGTGTTCAACACCGGCGAAGGCGAGGAAGTCGTCTCGGTCGCGCGCATCGCCGCCGAAGGCGAGGACGAGGCGGAGTAAGGGGGGGGGGCGCTGCCCCCCTCTGGGCCTTTGGCCCATTCACCCCCCGGCGTATTTGGACAAGAAAGAATGACAGAGGCGATTCACGTTCTGGGTGGCGGGTTGGCCGGGTCGGAAGCGGCCTGGCAGATCGTGCAGGCGGGCGTGCCGGTGGTCATCCACGAGATGCGCCCGCAGGTCGAAACCTTTGCCCATAAATCCGGCGATTTTGCGGAAATGGTCTGTTCCAATTCGTTCCGCTCGGACGATGATGAACAGAATGCCGTGGGCCTGCTGCATTGGGAAATGCGCGCGGCGGGCGGGTTGGTGATGGCCATGGCCGACCGCCACAAGCTGCCGGCGGGGGGTGCCCTGGCGGTGGACCGTGAGGCGTTTTCCGGTGCGGTGACAGCGGCGTTGCGCGGGCATCCGCTGGTGTCCGTTCTTGAGGGTGAAGTGACCGACCTGCCCCGCGATGGTCGCTGGATCATCGCCACCGGGCCACTGACCAGCCCGGCCCTGGGTCAGGCGATCCTGGCCGAGACCGGGCAGGATGCGCTTGCGTTTTTCGACGCGATCGCCCCCATCGTCTATGCCGACAGCATCGACATGTCGGTGGCCTGGGCGCAAAGCCGCTATGACAAGGGCGAGACCGAAGCCGAGCGCACCGCCTATCTGAACTGCCCGATGGACCGCGCGCAGTATGAGGCCTTCATCGACGCGCTGCTGGCGGCCGACAAGACCGAGTTTCATGAGGGTGAGACGGCGGGTTATTTCGACGGCTGCCTGCCCATCGAGGTGATGGCCGAACGCGGGCGCGAGACGCTGCGCCATGGGCCGATGAAGCCGGTCGGCCTGACCAATGCGCATCGCCCGACCGACAAGCCCTATGCCGTGGTGCAGCTGCGCCGCGACAATGCTTTGGGGACGCTTTACAATATCGTCGGCTTTCAGACGAAGATGAAGTATGGCGCGCAAACCGATGTTTTCAAACTGATTCCCGGTTTGCAGGATGCGCGCTTCGCGCGTCTGGGCGGGATCCATCGCAACACCTTTCTGAACAGCCCGCTGCTGCTGGATGACCGGCTGCGGCTGCGCAGCCGCCCGAACCTGCGCTTTGCGGGCCAGGTGACGGGGGTTGAAGGCTATGTCGAAAGCGCGGCCATGGGCCTTTTGGCCGGGCGGATGGCTGCGGCCGAGGTTCTGGGCCGTGATCTGTCGCCGCCGCCCTTTACCACCGCGATGGGCGCACTGGTCAATCACATCACCGGCGGAGCTGATGCCAAGACCTTTCAGCCGATGAATGTCAACTTTGGCCTGTTCCCACCGATTGAGGCCAAGGGCGGGCGGCGCGGCCGCAAGGATCGCTACAAGGCCTATACCGACCGCGCGAAAGATGATTTCTCGCAATGGCTTGCGACGCAAAGTTAAGACGAACCCGGTTCGCGCCCTCGCCGACCGGTTGGCTGCATCTGGGCCATGCCCATGCCGCTTTGGTGGCCTGTGAACGCGCCGATCCGGGCCAGTTCCTGATCCGCATCGAGGATCTGGACCAGACCCGCAGCAGACCTTCCTATGAGGCCGCGATCTTTGAGGATCTGGCCTGGCTGGGCCTGACCTGGCAGACCCCGGCGCTGCGCCAGTCCCAGAATATACCCGCCTATGCCAAGGCATTGGAGAGGCTGGCAGATCGCGGCCTGATATACCCCTGCACCTGTCGGCGCAGCGACATCCGCGCCGCCGCCGCTGCACCCAACGAGGGCGAGCCTTTGGCCGGTCCCGATGGCATCGTCTATCCCGGCACCTGTCGTGGCGCTCCGATGCCTGCCGATTGGCAGGGCCGCACCCTGCGGCTGGACATGCGGAAAGCCTGCGCGGCGGTCAAGGTGATGCCGGCCTTCGTCGAACAGGGACCGATCCATGCCGGCGTTCACACCTTGTCTCAAGATCGCCTGATAAACCACGTTGGAGACGTGGTTTTATGGCGCGCTGATACCGGCCCGGCCTATCACCTTGCAGTGGTCGTGGACGATGCCGCGCAGGGCATCACTGAGGTCACGCGCGGCGAAGATCTGTTTCAGGCCACGCAGATCCACGTTCTTCTTCAGACGTTACTTGAACTTTCGACGCCAAGCTATTGGCATCACGACCTTATCCGCGATGAGACAGGCAAGCGCCTGGCCAAGCGCGACGACGCCCGTGCGATCCGCGCCTATCGCGCCGAGGGGCTGACACCCGCCGATCTGCGCGCGCTGATCGGTCATTCGGGCTGAAGGATCTCGACCGCCTGTCCCCCTCGGATCGCGGTGTAAAAGCACGACCGGCGATTGGTGTGGCAGGCAGGGCCGGTCTGATCGACCAGCACCAGCAGGCAATCGCTGTCGCAATCGACGCGCAGCTCCACCAGCCGTTGCACATGGCCGGAGCTTTCGCCCTTGACCCAGTAATCCCCGCGCGAGCGTGACCAATAGGTGACCTTGCCGCTGGCCAGCGTGCGCGCCACGCTTTCGGCGTTCATCCAGGCCATCATCAGCACCTCGCCCGTCAGGTGATCCTGGGCGATGGCCGGGATCAGGCCGCGATCGTCAAAGCGCAGGCTGGCGGGGTCGAAGGTCATGACGGCTTCCTTTCGGTCGATGAAGCGCCTATTTACCACGAACATGAGCGAGAGCGAACTGATCCAGCTATATTCCAAACGCATCCTGGCTTTGGCTGCGGCGATCCCGCATCTGGGTCGCCTTCCCGCGCCGATGGGTAGCGCCAGCCGTCGCGCGCCTTTGTGTGGATCGACGATCACCGTCGACGTGACGCTGGCGGAGGGGCGGGTCAGCGACTTTGCCCAGGACGTCAAGGCCTGCGCCTTGGGTCAGGCCTCGGCGGCGATCCTGGGGGGCGTGGTGATCGGGCTGAGCCGCGATCAGATCGCCGAAGGCCGCGCCGCGCTTGCGGCGCTGCTGGCGGGTCAGGCGCCCGCCCTGCCCGCGCCCTTCGACGGGCTGGCCGTACTGGCTGCCGCGCGCGACTATCCCAATCGGCACGCCTCGATCCTGCTGGCCTATGACGCCACGCTGGATGCGATCGACGCCGCGCAAAGCCAATAAAAAACCGCCGCCGTCCGGGTGGACAGCGGCGGAAGTGGCGCATTCCTTACCAATTTGGGGACAGGCAAAGCGGCGGGGCGCCGCGGCGGAAAGCGCGAGGCAGAAATCAGACAGAGCCAGGAAGCGACAGCGCCGCCACCAGCATCACCACCAGAGCCGCGACACCCAGACTGTCGGACAGGATCGAGGGCGAACGACGCAGGGTCAGGATCAACTGGGACATGGCAACCTCCTTGGTTGCTATTTTGTTCTCATGATTCTGCGCGCGTGTAAAGAACTTTTTAAGAACATCCGTGAACACTGCCCTAACCTATCGAAAGGAGGCGAATCGCACGATCCTGTTCCATCAGCCACAGCAGCACCCGCGCCGCCTGACCTCGATCCGTCACCAGCCCCGGATCGTCGGCCAGAAGCTTGCGCGCATCGCTTTGCGCAACCGCCATCAGACCCGCCTGACGCTCCAGATCGGCAATCTGGAACCGCGGCAGCCCGGCCTGAGCCGTGCCGATCAGATCGCCCGCGCCGCGCAGGGCCAGGTCTTCCTCGGCGATGCGAAAGCCGTCCTCGCTGTCGCGCAGGATGCTCAGGCGGCGACTGGCGGTCTCGGACAGGGGCGGCTGAAACAGCATCAGGCAGGTCGACCGCGCCGCCCCGCGCCCGACCCGCCCGCGAAGCTGATGAAGCTGCGCCAGCCCGAAACTTTCCGCGCGTTCGATCACCATGATCGAGGCATTGGGCACGTTTACCCCCACCTCGATCACCGTGGTGGCCACCAGAACGCGGGACCGGCCATCGGCAAAGGCAGCCATTGCCGCGTCCTTTTGTTCGGGGGGCATCTGGCCGTGCACCAGAGCCACCAAGCCAGCGTCGTCGGGTGCGGGATCAGACAGAAGCTGCGTCGATCCATCGGTGATCGGTTTGCCGACATCGACCACTGAGGACGCGCCCGGTGACGGCTTGTCAGCGTTGGCGGGGGGTGACCCGCTGACGGACGTCGGAACGTGGGCGAGCAGGCTTTCGGCGGCAGACCGCGCCACATCTGCGGCCGCTGGCTGGACGGCCTGTCGAGGTGCGGCCGACGGCCCATGCGCGTCGGCGGGCGGGGGAGCGTCTGGCTGTGAACCTGCCTCGTCGCGGCGGCCTGCGGGGTAGGACGCGGCGGAGGGTAGCGGGACGTCAGTCAAGCTGGGCGCGTCTGGCTGTGAAGGCGCTTCCTGGGGCGCTTCGTCGCTGGCAAGTCCGACACCATCCGGCGGGAACGCTGAGCCGGCGGCCCAAGGCGCTGCTCTCCGCTGCCCTTCGGCTTCGACCTGAGCGGCGTAGGTGGGTGCCGGCGCATCTGCGGGCCATGGCGCGGCGGCGGGCGGGGGAGCGTCTGGCTGTGAGCCTGCCTCGTGGCGGCGGCCAGCGGGGTAGGACGCGGCGGGTAGTAGAGGGACGTCAGTCAAGCTGGGCGCGTCTGGCTGTGAAGGCGCTTCGTCACTGCGGCCTGCGGGGTAAGTCGGGTCAAGGTCGGGGGGTAGCGCCCCTTCAGTCAAGCTGCGCGCGTGTGGCCGCGCGCCTGCATCGTCGCGTCGGCCTGCGTGGTCGGACCGCTCAAGATCCGAGGGCGGCACCCCTTCACTCAAGCTGGGCGCGTGCTGTGAACCTGCCGCGTCGCTGCGGTCATCTCGGGGCAACCGCGCGTGGTCGGAAAAGGGTGAGCGGGTGGGCTGGATCGCTTCGGGTTGGTCCGAAGGCCCTTCGGTGAACGGTCCTTTGGTGGCAAACCTTGCGTCGTCAGATCGCAGCGGGGCGGGGGCGTGCGACGTCGCGTCTGGATGCCCGCCATCTGTGGCAGGTCGACCACCGTCAAAGGACGTTCGCGCGTCAGCGGCCGCATGGCCATCGGGCGAGCAAGCTCCGCCGTCGCACGGTTCATCCGCAGGCCAGCCGGTCTCGGTGACGGGTGCTGCCGCGTCCGAAGGCGATGGCACGCCCACGGCGCTTGCCACTTCGTCAGACCCCGACGCCATCACGGGTGGACTGCCGCCCTCGCGGCGCGTGGCATCATCGGGGGCGCGTGGTGCGCCGGGCTGCTTCGCGGCCGCATCTGGGGTGTCATCCGACAGAACGGACGCGCTGCCCGCCAATGGCGCATCGGCTGCCCCGGGAATACTGCCCCTGCCCGGCTGTGTTGGGGGCGCTGTTTCGCCCGATGGCGACAGCAGGTCGGCGGGCGATGGACGACCCGGCGGGATGCTGGTGCCGGGCTGCGCATGCCTGGCCGCCACTGGCGATCGCGGTAATGCCGCCGCCGAGGGGCGGTCATCGGCCCGCGAGGGCGATGGCTGATGAACCGCCCCGGCGCGGTCATGCGCCGCCGCGCCGCCGGACCCCGCCTGCGTGCCAGGCGGCAGCCCGACCGCTTCGCCGGGCCGTTGATCCGCCGAAGGCGGGGCCACCGGGCCGCGCAGCAAAGCATCGGACCGGGCCGATTGCGCCCTTGGCGCGGGCGCGCTGCCGGAATGCGGGCCGATGGGGGCCGGCGGTCGGTCGCCCCGGCTCAGGCGCGATATGCCACCGCCCGCCGCAGGCGCAGCTTGGCCGACCCCCAGCCCAAGCGCCTCCAGCCGGGCGCGCAGCATCTGAAAGCGGGTCTCGGCGGCGGTCAGGTCGGTCAGTTCGCTATCCTCGACCAGCGGGCAGACCCAATAGGCCTGACGACCCTCGGCAATCGCCTGGGCCAGGTGCTGCACCACCTCCTCCAGCCGGTCCATGGCGATCAGCGCGGTTGTCACCGGGCTGCGGCCCGGCGGCTTTTCGTCCAGCAGGCTGATGTCCATATCGCCATATTGGGCCAGCGACAGCGATCGCGGGATCGGTGTCGCGGTCATCACCAGCACGTCGGGGGCCTGCCCCTTGGCGCCCAGTTCCATCCGTTGCGCGACGCCAAAGCGGTGCTGTTCGTCGATGATCGCCAGCCGAAGATCGGCAAATTCGACGCCGGGCTGAAAGACGGCATGAGTGCCGATCAGCAGATCGATCCGGCCCTGCGCCAGATCGGCCAGCCTGGCGGCTCGATCCGCGCCCTTGTCGCGTCCAGTCAACAGCGCGATGCGCAGGCCCGCCGCATGCGCCAGCGGCGCCAGCGATTGCAGATGCTGGCGCGCCAGGATCTCGGTCGGGGCCATCAGCACCGCCTGCCCCCCGGCCTCGGCTGCAATCGCGGCGGCCAGCAGCGCGACCAGCGTCTTGCCCGAGCCGACATCGCCCTGAAGCAGCCGGTTCATCCGGCCCGGCGCGGCCATGTCCGCCGCGATCTGACCGACCGCGCGGATCTGCGCCCCGGTGGGCGAAAAAGGCAGCGCCGCCAAGATCTTGTCCCGCGTGGCGCCGGTTCCCTGGGTCACGCGGCCCTTGCCGCGGCGCTTGTCGCGCCGCGCAAGCGCGAGCGTCAGTTGATGGGCGAACAGCTCATCATAGGCAAGGCGCGCACGGGCGGGCGCATGGGCCGCGACATCGGCAAGACCCTGTGGCGCATGGGCGGCGATCAGCGCGGCGCGCCAATCGGGCCAGCCCTCACGGCGCTTCAATTCGGGGTCGATCCAGTCGGGCAGATCGGGGGCGCGGTCCAGCGCCGCCCGCACCACGCGGGTCACGCTTTTCTGTGTCACCCCCGCGACCAGCGGATAGACCGGCTGGTAACGCGGCTGATCGGCGGCCTCATCCTCGGTCAGGATCTGGTCAGGATGCACGATCTGGGCCATGCCGTCGAACAATTCGACCTTGCCCGAGATCACGCGCCGCGCCCCGACCGGCAGTTGCCGCGCCAGGAAATCGCCGCGCGCGTGGAAAAAGATCAGGGTGAAATCGCAGGCCGCGTCACGCACGACCACGCGGGTCGGCCCGCCGCGCCGGGTCGCGAGGTAGTGGCGCAGCACGGTGACGGTGACGGTGACGATGCCGGGTGGCACCACGTCGCGGACCGAGGCAACGGGGCGGCGGTCGATCACCGTATTCGGCAGCGCAAACAGCGCATCGCGCAGCCGGGTGATGCGCAAGCCCTCCAGCGCGCGCGCCAGCTTGTCGCCGATGCCGCTGACGGTCTCGACCCCGGCGAACAGCGGAAACAGGATCGGTGGGCGGCCACGCGGTGTCATGCTACCCCCCGATCAGCGCGAGCCAGGCATCTTCATCCAGCACGCGGATGCCCAGGGCCTCGGCTTTGGTGGCCTTGGACCCCGCACCCGGACCCGCCACCAGAATGTCGGTCGAGGCCGAAACCGAGCCCGCGACCTTGGCGCCAAGCGCCTCGGCCCGCGCCTTGGCCTCGGCCCGCGTCATCGTGGCCAGGGTGCCGGTAAAGACGACGGTCAGCCCGGCCACCGGGCTGTCGGCCTGCGCCGGGCTTTCAGCGGGCAGCACAGTCAGTTGCGCAACCAAAGCGTCGATGGCGGCGCGTTCGGCGGCAAAACCATGCACAAGCGCGCGGGCGCTGACCGCACCCATCCCGTCGATCGACACGAGGTCGGCCCAGGCGGGGCTGGTCTCGTCCATCGCCTCGGTCAGGCCGGTGACGAGGGCGTCCCAGGTGCCGTAGTGACGCGCCACCAGGCTGGCGGCGCTTTCGCCGATATGACGGATGCCAAGCGCAAGGATCAGCCGGGCCAGCGGGATGCGGCGGCGCGCCTCGATCGCGGCGAACAGCTTGTTGGCCGAGGTCTCGCCCCAGCCGTCGCGGTTCTTCAGCCGCGACAGATTGGCCGCGTCGCGGGCCGCCAAGGTGAAGATGTCGGCGGGCTGGCGGATCGGCAGCACCGGGTCGGCTTGGAACATCTCGATCTGGCGGGCGCCCAGCCCCTCGATGTCGAAGGCCGGTCGACTGACGAAATATTTCAGCTTTTCAAGCGATTGCGCCGGGCAGATCAGGCCGCCGGTGCAGCGGCGCACGGCATCGCCCGCCTCGCGCAGGGCTTCGGAGCCGCAGGCGGGGCAGCGGTCGGGAAAGACAAAGGGCGTGGCGCCGGGCGGGCGGGCCTCGGGGTCGATACCGGCGATCTTGGGGATCACGTCGCCGGCGCGATAGACCTCAACCCGGTCGCCGATGCGGATATCCTGGCCGTCGCGGATCGGCGTGCCGGTCGAATCGCGTCCGGCGATGTAATCTTCGTTGTGCAGCGTCGCGTTCGAGACCACGACCCCGCCGACCGTGATCGGCGTCAGCCGCGCCACCGGCGACAGGGCACCGGTGCGGCCCACCTGAATGTCGATCGCCTCAAGCCGGGTCCAGGCGCGTTCGGCGGGAAACTTCTGCGCGATCGCCCAACGCGGCGTGGTGGCGCGCAGGCCAAGGCGGGCTTGCAGCGCCAGATCATCGACCTTGAACACCGTGCCGTCGATATCATACCCCAAGCCCGCGCGCCCCGCGCCCAGATCGTGCCAGGCCGCAATCATCGCCGCGACATCGGCGCAGAGCCGATTGGCCGGGTTCACCCGAAAGCCGAGCCGCGCAAGTTCGGACAGCGCCCCCCATTGGGTCGCGGCCAGCGGGGCCGAGACCTCACCCCAGCCATAGGCGAAAAAGCGCAGCGGGCGGCTGGCCGTGATGGTCGCGTCAAGCTGGCGCAGCGATCCTGCGGCGGCATTGCGCGGGTTGGCAAAGGTCTTGGCACCCGCCGCCGCCTGACGGTCGTTCAGCGCGGCGAAATCGGGCTGGGACATATAGACCTCGCCCCGCACCTCAAGCAGGGGGGGGGCGTCGGCGGGCAAGGTCTGGGGGATGTCGGCGATCTGGCGGGCGTTGGCGGTCACGTTTTCGCCGGTTTCGCCATCGCCACGGGTCGCGGCATGGATCAGTCGCCCGCCCTCATAGCGCAGGGACAGCGACAGGCCGTCGATCTTGGGTTCGGCGGTAAAGGCCAGGGGCGCATCTGGCGCAAGGTTCAGAAAGGCACGGATGCGGGCGTCGAAATCATGCAGGTCGGCGTCGGAAAAGCCGTTTTCCAGGCTGAGCATCCGGCGGGCGTGGCGGATCTTGGCAAAGCCATCCGCGGGGGCCGCGCCGATCTGGCGGGTCGGGCTGTCGGGCCGGGCCAGGTCGGGAAAAGCGGCCTCAAGCGCGCGAAGCCGGGCCTTGGCGGCGTCATAATCGGCATCGGTCATCACCGGATCATCGTCGCGATGATAGGCCAGATCGGCCGCGGCCACCCGCGCCGAGAGGTCATCACGCAGCGCCGCCGCAGCCGACGGGGACAGCGCGGCAAGATCGCGGTTCTGGCCCGCATCGCTGCGGCTGTGTTCGGCTTCGCTGTGACTGGCCATCGGATCCCCGCTGTCTGCACCTGCCCCCTTGATAGGCATCGCGGCGGTCGCGGTCCAGCGCGGGCCGCGGGTGCGGGCCGTCAGGGCGGGCTGGATCGCGGCGAGCGGCTCGGGCTCGTCAAGTCAGTGCTTCGAGCGGGCCGTTGCCGCGCAGGCCGTATCGCCGCCGCAGGGAAGCCGCGCGGTGAGTGGCACATGGGCAGGACGATGCGCGACGCCTTGGGCAGGCCCGCGTGAGGGACACCGCTTCGTAGCAAGGTGGGCGGAGAGCGGAGAGCGGGGAGCGGAGAGCGGAGTGTGCTACTCCCCATCTTTTGGACAGTTTCGGGGATGATTTAAGCTACTCTCTGCCTCTGCTGGTCGGTTTCGATCTGGTTGAAGTAGACCACGGCGGGCGGCTGTCCGCCATGGGCGGCATGAGGCCGCTGGTGATTGTAGAAGGTGATCCATCGGCCGACACCGGCCTTGGCCTGCGACCCGGTTTCCCAAGCGTGCAGGTAGACGCACTCATATTTCAGGGACCGCCACAGGCGCTCGATGAAGATGTTGTCGAGGCAGCGCCCTTTCCCGTCCATGGATATCCGGATGCCGACGCGCTTCAGCCGGTCGGTCCAGGTAAAGGACGTGAACTGGCTGCCCTGATCGGTGTTCATGATCTCGGGTGCGCCAAAGCGGTGGATGGCCTCGTTCAGCGCCTCGACGCAGAAGTCGGCCTCCAGCGTGTTCGATATCCGCCAGGCCAGC
This sequence comes from Paracoccus zhouxuedongae, assembly GCF_041927815.1. Lineage (NCBI taxonomy): Bacteria > Pseudomonadati > Pseudomonadota > Alphaproteobacteria > Rhodobacterales > Paracoccaceae > Paracoccus > Paracoccus zhouxuedongae. Next base: position 112,408 of record NZ_JBHFHM010000004.1, on the reverse strand, counting down.
ACCTTGCGGGTGAACCAGTCCATGATGGCGACCAGGTAGAGGAACCCACGCCGCATCGGCAGATAGGTGATGTCGGCGCACCAGACCTGGTTGGGCCGATCGACCCGCAGCCCGCCCAGCAGGTAAGGGTAGGTCTTGTGCCCCTTCGCCGGCCTGCTGGTGTTGGGCTTCTGGTAAATCGGCATCAGCCGCATCAGACGCCGGATGCGCTTCTGGTTCACAGGATAGCCCTCGTTCTGCAGGTGCCAGGTCATCTGCCGAACGCCTGAGATGCGGGGTTTCCAGGAACTGCCGGTCGATCAGCCGCATCAGCGCCAGGTTCAGTTCGCTCTCGCCCTGTGGCGCGTAATAAAACGACGACCGCGAGATCGACAGCAGGCGGCATTGCGCCCCGACCGACAGCTGGGGGTGGTGGCGTTCGATCATCCCGCGCCTCACTTGCCAGTCCAGGGCTTGAGCTTTCGTGACAAAAAATCGTTGGCGACAGCCAGCTCTCCGATCTTGGCATGCAGCGATCGCATCGTCTCCTCGTCGATCTCGGCCTTCTTCTTGCTGCCGCGCTCGAAAATCTCCGGCGCCCCCTCGAGAAGGGCACGCTTCCACTGATTGATCATTGTCGGATGCACGCCATATTCCGACGCCAGCTCAGAAACGGTGCGCTCGCCTTTTAGCGCCTCGAGCGCCACACGGGCCTTGAAGCCAGCATCATGATTCCTGCGTTTCGACATCTCTGATCTCCTCGTTCTTGGAGACCAGCAGACGGTAGATCGTAGCTTCCGTCACTGTCCAATTTTTGGGGGGGTGCTCAAGGCCAAGCATGAGTTGGCGAACAAGTTGTCGGCCATGTTAGACTCACTCTCACGTCGCCTCGCGGCCGCTATCCGCCTCGCGTGCGGCATAACAGCCGCACACATCACGCGCACGATCGCCCGTTCGGACTAAGGCCACGTCACACCCAAACCCATGCCACTTCGCAGCTGCTATCCGCCCAGCGTGCGGCGTAACAGCCGCAGACATCACGCGCATGATCGCCCGCTCGGACTAAGGCCACGTCAAACACCTTCTCACAGCGCATCGGAGCCGCCACCCGACCCGTGTCAGTCATGACACCCGCCGACATGAGACGCCTAATTGGCCGACCCGAGCTCGGATTAGATCAAACCCTTCTTACATCGCCTCGGAGCAGCCACCCGACCTGTGTCCTATATGGAACCCGCAGGCATCCGAGACGCCTGATCGGCCGACCGGGGCTAGAGTCAGATCAAACCCCTTCTCACGCGGCCTGGCAGCGCCCGCCCGAACCCCGGTATGACAGCCAGCCCGCTCACCAGCATGACCGCATGATTTGGCGAACCAGTTGCGCGCCACTTTACACCGCACTCACAGCGCCTCCGAGCTGCGACTCGCCACCCGACAGGCATGACACCCGCAGACATGGCACAAGTGATCGGCCGCGCGGACCTAGGGCCACCTCAGACCCCTCATCACCGCGCCTCGGAGCCGACACCCGACCCGCGCACGACAAGACCGCCACGGCCCGCCCACCGAGAAAACCCAGGCCCGGCCATCACGACCGGGCCTGGCGGAGCAACCTTATCTGCTGGTCGTCATCTGGCAAAGCTGGCGGGTCATCGGCGTCGCTCAGGCGCCCACGGCGACGCGGCGTTCGGCCTCGGCGATCTCGGGGTCGCGCAGGACATAGCCCCTGCCCCAGACGGTTTCGATGTAATTGTCGCCCCCCGTCGCCTCGGCCAGCTTCTTGCGCAATTTGCAGATGAATACGTCGATGATCTTCAGCTCCGGCTCATCCATGCCGCCATAAAGGTGGTTCAGGAACATCTCTTTGGTCAGCGTGGTGCCTTTGCGCAGGCTGAGCAGTTCCAGCATCTGATATTCCTTGCCCGTCAGATGGATGGGCTTGCCGCCCGCCTCGACCGATTTGGCATCCAGATTGACATGCACCTGCCCGGTGCGGATCACCGATTGGGCATGGCCCTTGGACCGGCGGATGATCGCGTGGATGCGCGCCACCAGTTCCTCGCGGTGGAAGGGTTTGACCATATAGTCATCCGCCCCGAAACCAAAGCCGCGCACCTTGTTTTCGGTGTCGTCCGATCCGGTCAGGATCAGGATCGGCGTATCGATCCGCGCCTGACGCAACTGGCGCAGCACCTCCATCCCGTTCATGTCGGGCAGGTTCAGGTCCAGCAGGATCAGGTCATAGTCGTAAAGCTTGGCCAGATCGATGCCCTCCTCGCCCATGTCGGTGCCATAGACGTTGAAATTGGCATGGGTCAGCATCAGCTCGATACTGCGCGCGGTCGTCGGATCATCTTCAACAAGCAGGATTCGCATGAGGCACCCTTGGCGTTCGTTCCCGTCAGTCGATCCAGATCACGAAAAGGTTAACACACCGTTACCTTGTTCATGATTTTGCAGAAATCAATCTAAAGATGCATGTATTTGCGCAGTTGGGTCGCGCGCAGCGCCGCAGGGCCGTGGCGATGGACCGCCAGAACCCACCCGTCAAACTCCTCCTCCGACAGATCATAGCGCCGAATCGCCTCATCGCGGCTGATCAGGCCATGGGTCACGCCGGTGACCACCCGCGCCTTGCGTGAGGCGACCCAGCGGCGCGTATCGGCCTCGGGCAGATCGGCCAGGGTGAACACGGTCCCGTCAGGCAAAGTGACAGCCCTTGGACCAGCGGATTTTTTCAGATACATGGGGCCTTCCCGGTTCATGTCGATGCGCCTTGATGGCCCGACAGCCCTTAAATCCGGGTGAAGCCCAAGCGGGATAATCATTCAATTTTTCCGGGATTTCGACCAATGACCCAGCCGATCAACAGCCTTGGTTTCGCCAAAGCGCCGCGCGACACCCGCGTGGTGGTGGCGATGTCGGGCGGGGTCGATTCCTCGGTCGTGGCGGCGCTCTTGCACGATCAGGGCTATGATGTCGTGGGGGTCACGCTGCAACTTTATGACCACGGCGCGGCCTTGGCGAAAAAGGGTGCCTGCTGCGCCGGGCGCGACATTCACGATGCGCGCCGCGTCGCCGAAACCCTGGGCTTTCCCCACTATGTCCTTGATTATGAAAACATCTTCAAGGATGCGGTGATCGAGGAATTCGCCGATGCCTATCTGGCCGGCGCGACCCCGGTGCCCTGTATCCGCTGCAATGAAAGGGTCAAGTTCAAGGATCTGCTGGCCACGGCGCGCGACCTGGATGCCGATTGCATGGCGACCGGCCACTATATCCGCCGCCTGGACGGCCCGGCGGGGGCGGAACTGCACATGGCCGCCGACCCGGCCCGCGACCAAAGCTATTTCCTGTTCTCGACCACCAGCGAACAGCTTGATTTCCTGCGCTTTCCGCTGGGCGGGCTGGCCTCCAAGGCAGAGACGCGCGCCTTGGCCGCGCGCTATGGCCTGGCGATTGCCGACAAGCCCGACAGCCAGGACATCTGCTTCGTGCCGAACGGCAATTACGCATCCGTCATCGAAAAACTGCGCCCCGGCGCCGCCGATCCGGGCGATATCGTCGATCTGGAAGGGCGCGTTCTGGGCCAGCATCGCGGTGTGATCCATTACACCATCGGCCAACGCCGCGGCCTGGGCATCGGCGGGGGCGAGCCGTTGTTCGTCGTCAAGCTTGACCCCGCGACGCGCCAGGTGATCGTCGGCCCGCGTGAGGCCCTGGCAACCCGCACCGTCATCCTCGGCGAGGTCAACTGGCTGGGCGATCAGCCCTTCACCGAAACCGGCCCGACCGAATTGCGGGTGCGCGTCCGCTCGACCCGCGCGCCTGCCTCGGCCATCCTGCGCCCGACCGGCCCCACCAGTGCCGAGGTCGAACTGACCACCGCCGAAGACGGCATTTCACCCGGCCAGGCCTGCGTCTTTTACGCGCCCGAGGGCAGCCGCGTGCTGGGCGGCGGCTGGATCAAGGGCACCCGTTCAATGTGAGTATTTGGGAACAGAAGAAGCCCCTTCTTTCTTGTCCAAATACGCATCCGCACCATCAACCCGCGGAGGTGGCAACCCGCGCAGGTGGGCGTCAGTCCATGACCAGATCGTCGCGATGGATCAGCGCGGCGCGGCCCTGATAGCCTAGGATCGCCGCGATTTCGCCCGATTTATGCCCGGCAATCGCCACGGCCTCGTCGGCGGTATAGCGGATCAGACCGGCGGCCAGATGCCCACCGGCAGTGTCCAGCACCGCCACCGGATCGCCGCGACCGAAACGGCCCTCGACCCGCGTCACCCCGGCAGGCAGCAGCGATTTGCCCTGACGCAGCGCGGCCACGGCGCCGGGATCGACCACGATATGCCCGCGCGGCTTCATCGCCGCGATCCAGCGCTTGCGCGCCGCCTGCGGGTCGCCCTCGGGCAGGAACCAGGTGGTGCGTGCGCCGTCCGCCAGGGCGCTGATCGGGCGGCTGACCGAGCCTTCCATGATCGCCATGGCGCAACCGCCCGCGACGGCGGTGCGCGCCGCCAGCAGTTTGGTCTTCATGCCGCCCTTCGACAGGCCCGAGACCGGATCGCCCGCCATCGCCTCAACCTCGGGGGTGATGTGGGCGATCACGGGAAAATGCCGGGCCTCGGGGTTGGTCTTGGGATTGTCGGAATAAAAGCCGTCGACATCCGACAACAGGATCAACTGATCCGCGCCCACCGTCACCGCGATCTGCGCGGCCAGCCGGTCATTGTCGCCAAAGCGGATTTCATCGGTCGCCACGGTGTCGTTTTCATTGACGATCGGCACCACGCCGAGGGCCAGCAAGGTCTCCATCGTGGCGCGGCTGTTCAGGTAGCGGCGGCGATCCTCGGTATCTTCCAGCGTCACCAGCACCTGCGCGGCGGTGATGCCGTGGGGGGCAAGCGCCTCCTGATAGGCCTGGGCCAGGCGGATCTGCCCGACCGCCGCCGCCGCCTGCGATTGTTCCAGCGTCAGCGGCCCGCCGGGCAGGTTCAGCAGCCTGCGCCCCAGGGCGATCGACCCCGAGGACACCAGGATCACATCCGCCCCGCGCCCGCGCGCCTGCGCCACGTCATCCACCAAGGCGGTCAGCCATTCAGCCTTCAGCCCGCCGGGCCCCACCAGCAGCGCCGATCCGATCTTGACCACCAGCCGCCGCGCGGCGCGCACATCGGGTGTCGTCAGGGTGTCCATGTGCCTTCGGCCTCGTCCGGGGTGATGCGGGTGGTGCGGTCTGCGGCGATGGCCGACCAGAGCGCGCGCAGAACCTCGGTCACGCCCTGGCCCGACACGCCCGAAATGACCGCGACCTTTGCCCCCAGCTCTGCCTCAAGCGCCGCGCGACGCTCGGCCAGCGTGTCCGCATCCAGCGCATCGGCCTTGTTCAGCGCGGTCACGCGCGGCTTGTGGGCCAGATCGGGGGAGTATTTCTCAAGCTCGGTCAGGATGGTGCGGGCGTCCTCGGCCACGGTTTCCGACGTGCCATCCACCAGATGCAGCAGCACCGCGCTGCGTTCGACATGGCCCAGAAAGCGGTCGCCAATGCCGCGGCCTTCGCTGGCCCCCTCGATCAGGCCGGGGATGTCGGCCATCACGAACTCTTTGCCGTCGATGCCGACCACGCCCAGGTTGGGGTGCAGCGTGGTGAACGGATAATCCGCGATCTTCGGCCGCGCGTTCGACACCTTGGACAGGAAGGTCGATTTCCCGGCATTCGGCAAGCCCAGAAGCCCCGCATCCGCGATCAGCTTCAGCCGCAGCCACAGGGTGCGCTCCACCCCCGGCAGGCCGGGGTTGGCATGACGCGGCGCCCGGTTGGTCGAGGATTTGAAATGCATGTTGCCAAAGCCGCCATTGCCGCCCTTGGCCAACAGCACGCGCTGCCCCACCTCGGTCAGGTCGGCGATCACCGTTTCCTGGTCTTCCTCCAGGATTTCGGTGCCCACCGGCACGCGGATCACGATGTCATCGCCATCCTTGCCGGTGCGTTGGCTGCCCATGCCGCCCTGCCCCGACTTGGCGAAGAAATGCTGCTGATAGCGAAAGTCGATCAGGGTGTTCAGCCCCTCGACCGTTTCCACCCAGACATCGCCGCCGCGCCCGCCATTGCCGCCATCAGGGCCGCCGAACTCGATGAACTTTTCGCGCCGGAAGGACACGCAGCCCGACCCGCCGCCGCCCGAGCGGATATAGATTTTCGCCAGATCCAGAAACTTCATCGCGCGCCCCTTCGGTCAAGGGGGCGGGATAGCGCCCCTAGCCGAAACTGGCAAGGCCGGGGAATGTTTCCAAGAGCCAATAGGCAAAGGCCGAGAACGCCCCGGTCAACAGCGCCGCGCCGACGATGACCAGCAAAAGGCCCATGGCGCGTTCGATCACCGCCATGTGCCGCTTCATCCGCGCCATCAGTCCGACCGCGCGGGTGATGAAGATCGCCGCCAGCAGGAACGGGATGCCAAGGCCAAGCGCATAGATCGCCAAAAGCGCGGTGCCGCGCGCCATGTTCGCCTCGGATGCCGCAAGCGACAGGATCATGCCAAGCTGCGGGCCGATGCAGGGCGTCCAGCCAAAGGCGAAGGCCAGCCCCAGCACATAGGCCCCCATCGCGCTGCCGCCCTGATCGCCGGTCTCGATCCGCGCCTCGCGGTCAAGGATGGGGATGCGGATCACATGCAGGAAATGCAGGCCCAGGATGATGACCATGGCGCCGGCGGCGCGGGCGAACCAATCCTGCCAGGCCAGAAAGAACTGACCGAATGCGGATGCCGCAAAGCCCAGGAACAGGAACACCGTCGACAGGCCCAGCACGAAGAACAGCGCAGGCACCACCGCCGACCGCCGCCCCTGTTGCAGATCGCCCACCCCGGTGCCCGCCATATAGGCCAGATAGGGCGGCACGATCGGCAGCACGCAGGGCGAAAGAAAGGACAAAAGCCCGGCCGTCAACGCCACAAGCGCGGCGGGCAGGAAGGCGGCGTCGATCAGGTCAATTCCAAACATGGCCGACCGATAGCAGCTTGCCCGCGCCCGGTCACGCCCCCACGGCGCGGCGCGCTGTCACAGATCCGTGGTCGTGGAATGCCAGATTGCGGCGGGGTCGCGCTGCGCCTAAGCTGGGCTGGCGCTGCCGCCTGCCTGCGCCTGCCGAAAGCCCGCCCCCTGCTGAAAGCCCTTCCCCGTGTCCCAGACCGACCCGCATGACCCCGGCCCTGCCCCGCCCTCGACCGAGCCGCCGCATCTGATCCTGCCGCCCAAGCCCCGTGGGCTGTTTGCGGCGCTGCGCGCGTCCTTTCTGACCGGGCTGGTGGTGATCGCGCCGATCGGCCTGACGGTCTGGCTGTTCTGGACGCTGGCGGGCTGGATCGATGGCTGGGTGCTGCCGGTGATCCCGGCGCGCTGGCATCCCGAACACTATATCGGCATCAACCTGCGCGGTGTGGGTGTCATCTTCTTTCTGGTCTTTACCATCGTCATCGGCTGGCTGGCCAAGGGGCTGATCGGGCGGTCGCTGATCCGCTGGGGCGAATCGGTGGTCGACCGGATGCCGGTGGTCCGGTCGGTCTATAACGGGCTGAAACAGATCGCCGAAACCGTCCTCAGCCAGTCCGAGGCAAAGTTCGACCGCGCCTGCATGGTCGAATATCCGCGCAGGGGCATGTGGGGGCTTGGCTTCGTCTCGGGCAAGGCCAAGGGCGAGATCGGGCGGCACAACCCCGAGGATCCACTGATGGCGGTGTTCGTGCCGACCACACCGAACCCGACATCGGGGTTTCTGCTATATGTGCCCGAAAGCCAGGTCATCTATCTGGACATGACGGTCGAGGATGCGGCCAAGCTGATCATCAGCGCGGGCCTGGTCTATCCGCCCCCGCGGAAAGACGCCGCAAAGCCCGACCCTGCCGCCCTGCCCCCGGTTTAGCGCGGCTTACGCCCCGGCCAGCTCGGCCGCCTTTTCGGCAGCCTTTTCCGCCGCGCGGACCGAAGGCCGGATCGCCGGGCCGAAGATCGGTTCCAGATCATAGCTGTCGCGCACCCCGATGCAGGATGAACATTCCGACAGCCAGCGGTCGGCGGCATCCTGACCGGCGGCCTTCATGCGGCCCAACATGCCGGGGCCGGGCAGGATCTTGGACCGCGCCGACAGGTCGTTCATCAGCGCATCATCCATGATCATGTGCAGGTTGATCGCCTTCAGCGTCATGTCCTTGATCTTGCCCTGCGCGATCATGCCCTTCATGAATTGCAGCGCGCGCAACTCGCGCAGCAGGCTGCTGTTGAAGCTGATCTCGTTGATGCGGTCGGCGATGGCGGCAGGGCTTTTCGGGATCGCGTCGCGCGACATCGGGTTGATGTTGACCACCACGATGTCGCCGGGCAGGTCTGCATCATAGAGCGGGAACAGCGCCGGATTGCCGGTATAGCCGCCATCCCAATAGGCTTCGATCTGGCCGGTGGCGGGATCTTTGAACTCGATCGCGCGAAACAGCGTCGGCAGGCAGGCCGAGGCCAGGATCACGTCGGGCGTGACCTCTTTTTCCGAGAAGACGCGGATGCGGCCGGTGCGCACATTGGTCGCCGAGATGAACAGCAGCGGCCCGCGGCGGGCGTTGATGCCATCATAGGGAAGGTCATCGACGATGGATTTCAACGGGTTACGGTAAAAGGGGCCGTAATCGTAGGGGCTGAACAGGCGCGTCATCCCCTCGACCCAGGCGGCGGGCGAGAACAGCTCGGCCATGCGCTGCATCGGCGCGGGCACCGGCAGCATCGGAAAGAACCACCGCGCCAGCCGCGATTCGCTGACCTGTCCGACCCGGCCCCAGACGTAATCCAGATTTTCGCGCGCGGCCTGACGCCCGGCATGGCCCGCGCCCTTGGCCAGCCCCGCCTTCAGCGCCGCGCCGTTCAACGCCCCGGCGGACGTGCCGGTGATGCCGGCGATCTCGATCCAGTCCTCATCCAGCAGACGGTCCAGCACGCCCCAGGTAAAGGCGCCATGCGCGCCGCCGCCCTGAAGGGCAAGGTTGATCTGGCGGGTTTCCATGGGGGCCTCCTGCGGTGCTGTCGGGCGAACTGGTCTGGCTTTCGGGACTGAACGCCGCAGCACTGGTGCCGGTTGCAGGGATCGAACCCGCGACCTTCGGTTTACAAAACCGCTGCTCTACCAGCTGAGCTAAACCGGCCTGCCCCAGCCCATAGCGCGGCACCGGGCGCGGGTCAATGCGCCCTGACGGGTCGCGGTCAGACGATTGCACCCTGACGGGTCGCGGGCAGACGATTGCGCCCTGACGGGTCGCGGGCAGACGATTGCGCCCTGACGGGTCGTGGGCAGACGATTGCGCCCTAACGGGTGGCGGCGCGCGTCGATCGCGCCAGCAGCGCCACGGCGACCAGCCCGACCGCCATCACCAGCAGCGCGGCGGGCGCGGCCTCGGCCAGTTGCTCGATACTGGCCTTTTCATGCACCCGCGTCGCCAGGGTTTCATAGTTGAAGGGTCGCAACAGCAGCGTCGCCGGCAGTTCCTTGGAACAATCGACAAAGACCAACAGCAGCGCCGCCCCGACCGATCCGCGCATCATCGGCAGGTAGACGCTGCGCAAGGTGCCGCCCGCGTCGCGCCCCAGCGACCGCGCCGCCATCGGCAGCGATGGCGAGACCCGGCCAAAGGCCGCATCCACCGCGCCCTGGCCGATGGCGAAGAACCGCACCACATAGGCCAGCACCACCGCCGCCGCCGATCCGGTCATGAGAAGCCCCGGATCGCGCCCCGTCAGCCATTCGATCGCATCGGCCAGCCGGTGATCCAGCGCCGCCAGCGGGATCAGGATGCCGACCGCCAGCACCGCCCCCGGCGCGGCATAGCCTAGCGTCGTCACCGGCAGCAATCGGCGCGGCAGCAACCGCCCCGACAGCCGCACGCCGTATACCATGAACAGCGCCAGCCCCACGGTCAGCACCGCGCCCAGCCCGCCGGTGAACAGCGTATGCCACAGCGCCCGCGACAGGCCGGGGCCGAACCAGGCGTCAGGCTTGGTCAGGCCGTAAGACAGCATGATCGCGACCGGCAGCACGAAGCCCAGCAGCAGCGGCAGCACACAGGCCGCCGTCGCCAGCCAGCCCGCCACGCCCGGCAGATCCTGGCGCAGGATCGGGCGCGGCTGGCGGGCACTTTGGAAATAGCGCGCGCGGCGGCGGCCGCTGCGTTCCAGCCCGATCAGCAGGAACACGATCGCCAGGATCATCACCGCGATCTGCGCAGCACCGCCCGCATTGCCGCCCTCAAGCCAGGTGGTGAAGATGCCGGTGGTCAGCGTCTGCACGCCGAAATAATCGACCACGCCGTAATCGGCGACCGCCTCCATCATCGCAATCGCCGCACCCGTGGCAATCGCCGGCCGCGCCAGTGGCAAGCCGACCCGCCAGAACAGCGCGAATGGCCCGGCCCCCAGGGCGCGCGCGACCTCATAACTGGAACCCGATTGTTCGTGAAACGCCGCGCGGGCCAGCAGATAGACATAGGGATACAGCGCCGCCCCCAGCACCAGCACCGCCGCCCAGCGGGACCGGATCGCCGGAAAGCTGTAGTCACCCGCCGATTGCCAGCCCATCAGATCGCGCAGCATGACCTGCACCGGGCCGGAATAGTCAAGAAAATCAACCAGCGCATAGGCCCCGACATAGGCCGGGATCGCCAGAGGCAGCAGCAGCAGCCATTCCAGCCACCGCACCCCCGGAAAGCGATACATCGACACCAGCCAGGCCGCCCCCGCCCCGATCGCCGCAGCCAGCAGGCCCACGCCCGCCGTCAGCACGACGGTGTTAGCCAGATAGCGCGGCAGCGTCGTGGCCATCAGATGCGGCCAGATGTTTTCGCTGGGAAAGAACGCCATCCACAGCACCGCCGCAATCGGTGCCGCCACCAGCGCCGCGATCAGCACCGCCCCCAGCGACCACAGTGGCCCGGCACCGCCGCGCATCGCCGGCTCGGTATCGGATACGGTCAGGCGGCTGGCCGCAGCGGGGCGGGTTCGGGGCAGATCGGTCATGCCGTCGCGCCTAGCGCAAAGCGGTTTCCCTGTCCAGAAAAGCCCGTATGATGCGGCGCAAAGCAAGCGAAGGCATCATGAAGATCGTCTATCACCTGGGCGCCCATGGCACCGAAGAAGAACTGATCCTGCGCGTCCTGTTGCGCAACCGCCCGACGCTGGCGCAGCATGGGGTGGTGGTGCCCGCCCCCTCGCGCTATCGCCCGATCCTGCATGAGGCGATCCGCACCCTGCGCGGCACCCGCGCCAGCCCCGCCATGCAAGAGGCGATGATGGATGCGATCCTGGAGGAGGACGCCCCGCAGCGCATCATCCTGAGCCATGAAAACTTCCTCTCCACGGCGGTGCGATCCATCGGGCCGGGCGGGCTTTACCCCTTTGCCGGGCAAAAGCCGATGCATATGGCGCATCTGTTCCCCGATATCGACTGCGAGTTTCACCTAGCCCTGCGCCACCCCGCCGCGCTGTTGATGTCGATGCTGCAACGCCTGCCCGGCGCCAGCTACGAGCAGATGATGGAGGGGGTCGAGCCGCTTCAGCTGCGCTGGGCGCCGATGCTGCGCCAGTTCGTGTCCGCCGCCGCCGGGCGTCCGGTGGTGCTGTGGTGCCACGAGGATGCGCCGCTGATCTGGCCCGAAATCATCCGCCGCATGGCCGGCATCGGCCCCGATGTGCCGATCATGGGCAATGCGGCGCTGCTGGGACGCCTGCTGACGCGCGAGGGGATGGATTGGCTGAACGCCCGCGTCGCCGAGACGCCCCCCGCCACCATCGGCGAGCGGCGCGATCTGGTGTCGCAGGCGCTGATGCGCTTTGCCAACCCCGCCGAGACCGAACAGCAGATCACCTTCCCCGGCTGGACCACCGAACTGGTCGAGGATCTGGATGATCTATACGACGATGACGTGGCCGAGGTCGCGGCCCTGCCCGGGGTCGAGTTCATCGCCCCTTGACGAAAAGCTGGTCCCGCGCGGCTTTGCAGCCCGGGCGGCTTGCGGCTTGCGGCTTGCGGCTTGCGGCTTGCGGCTTGCGGGATCATCGGCGCGGTTGATCGGCCAGTCAAGTTGCGCAACGCGATGGCGCGTTCTCCGATGGCACGTCTTCCCGGGCATCGGTGTCGGCAGGGGCCAGTCCTGCAAGATCGCGCGCGTGATTGATTGACCAGTCAATCAAATTGCGCGCCGATCCCACCCAGCCGGCAGCCATGCCAGCCGACCATCAGGCGGCGCAGCCCGGGGACGCGGCCTGTCGGGAAAAGCTCGGGGGCTTGCCGAAGGGCCTGCTCTACGGTTTGTCCACGTGTGACTGCGCTACAACGGCGGCGCGCAGGCACCACGTGTCGATGACGCGGCCGCCCAGGGCCGTCATTCTGCGGCGAAGCGCAGGCGCATCGTCGCCAAGAAGCTGTTTACCCCATGCCCAGGGCAGCCTTGTACATTTCCAGGATCGCCTCTTCTTCGGCGATGTCGTTCTTGTCGCGCTTGCGCAGCGCGATCACCTTGCGCATCACCTTGGTGTCATAGCCGCGCGCCTTGGCCTCGGCCATCACCTCTTTCTGGCGTTCGGCGATATCTTTCTTTTCGGCGTCAAGCTGTTCAAATTGTTCGATGAACTGGCGTAGTTCGTCGGCGGCAACGGCGTAGGTGGCATCAGAGGACATGGCGCGGCTTTCGGTTGGCTTCGGGGGTGTTCCGGCGGTTCTCCGGGGGTTCTGACTAGCCGCTGACGCGCGGCGGGGCAAGATGGCGGGCTTGCGGTCCGGGACTTGCGGGAAGGGTCCGGCGCGGCTAGGGGATCGGCAGCGAACGGAGGATGGCGATGATCTGGACGGTGTTGATCTGGGGCGGCGCGGCGGTGTCGGTGCTTGGGCTGGTGGGGATCCTGTGGTCGTTGGTGACGGTCACCCGCGCGCGCCGCGCGGGGCTGGACGACACCGCGCTCCGCGCCCAGATGGGCCGTAGCCTGGTCATCAACCTGGGCTCGCTGATGGTCTCGGTGATCGGTCTGATGATGGTGGTGATCGGGATTTTCCTTGGGCCATAAGGCACGGGCGCCCAGCCGGGCCGCGGCACCCCTTTAAGATCAAGCGCATCATGCGCGCGCAGCGTGGCAGACAAAGCGCGACGCCTTTGGCGAACACAAAGACTTAGGCGCAACACATCCACAGCGGCATGGCCCCCCCCGCTTCGCGTCCGGTGCGACATGGGGCGCGCCGATGCCGCACCACCGTGGAGAGGGACCGAGCTGAAAGGGCCGGCAAACGCAACCGGCCGCACGCCACCGCATCACAGCGCGACAAACCGCAGCACAACACACCGCAACCCGGCAGAACGCGCCGCGACGCAGCGCGCAGCCGTGCAACGCATCGACGCGACGCAGCGAAGCGTCAGGTCATCAAATACTGCCACAGGTGGCCAAACCCGCCCCCGCTGCTTCACCGGATTGCGCAAGCGGTGGCATAAGTCGCGGTCTACATGTCGGCGGTCGGAACCCTCAGGCCGGATCCCGGAGGGCGGATCGCAGAGGACAGGCGCCAAATGTCGTGCGTCACGATCCAGACGTCGCAGGCCAAGGCCACAGTCCACCGTAGAAGGCCAGACTTCGGGTTCCATAGGTCGCACGCCGGCCATCACAGGCCACCCATCGCCTCCCAGACATCAGACGCCAGCGTTAATAGCCCAGACCGCTTCGGCCAGACCTTATATGGCTACGATCACAGACCAGACTTAAGGCGCTATAGACGGCGGGGCGCGCATAACGGGCCAGCCGTCAAAAGTCAGCAGTCACGCGCCAGCGGCCCCTAGACATCGCAGGCCAGATCTCGCATGTCGCCATCACCACTAACACGCAAATGCCATAGGCTGCGGGCCGGGCACTGCGGGCCAAAAATCACGCGCCAGCGCTAACGGTCAAGACACCAAAAGCCAGACCTCACCGGCCCGCTGTCACGGACCAGACGACGGGGCCACAAATAGCGGGGCGCGCATCACGGCCATCCGCCGAGGGTCAGCAATCACGCGCCAGCGGCACCCCCTCCGGAGATCTCAAGCCAGACCTCGCAGGCCCGCCGTCACAGACCACAGGTCAGCGTCCATAGGTCGAGGGCCGACCCTTCGTTGCATGTCAGACGCCGCAGGTCAGACGTCACCGCCCCCACATCGCAACCCTGCTGTCAGACCCCTCTGCCAAGGACCAGACACCAGCGGCCCGGCGCTTCCTACACGGCGCAGTTGCGGCAAAAGGGGGTTGCCGGGATGACGTCGAGACGCTCTTCCGAGATCTGGTTTCCACATTGCACGCAATAGCCATATTCGCCTTCGTCGATACGGGCCAGCGCGGCGTCGATCATGCGCAATTCCTCGGTCGCGGATTGGCCAAGGTCGTTCAGCACCTCATCCTGTTCGCGCTCGGTTGCCATTTCCTCCCAGTCCTTCGATTCATGCGAGTCGAGTTCCTGATCGATCTCGGCCATCCGGCCCTTGAGGAAGGTCTGGCGCGCGGTCAGTTCCGTCTTGCGTTCGGTCACGGATTTCATCGGTTCCTCCTTGGGCCGCTCAGGCATGATATGCGCCACAACCGCGATCCCCCGAACAGGGTTCCGGGTCGGGTCTTTGCGCCATCTCGGCCGGGCCATGGCTGGGGACGCATCGGTTGGGGCGGCTGCCCGATCCTCTTTTCCCGGGCGCGGGTGGCACTGTCAATGACAGTGGTGGCGCGCCAGCGGAGTTAACGCAAACGCGGTCATCCAAAGGCCATTTTCAGCGGCACGAGGGCCATCTCCTCCTCCGGGGTGCTGTTGTCAAATCCCGCCATTGGCAGCGGGGGCAGCTCGCCCAGCGGCGGCAAATCCCCGAGGGTTGGCAATTCCCCCAAGGCGGGCAGCGCGGCCAGGGACGGCAAGTCGTCCAAAGCGGGCAATTCACCCAAGGGCTGCGTCGTCAACCCGGCCGGGGGCACGGCAAGGATCCCTTCGCCGCCGGGGGCCGTCGCGACCTCTGATGACATGGCCGCCCCTGGCCCGTTCAGCCGCAGCGCGCGTTGGCCGCGGTGCTGGCCAAGGCGGGCGGTCGCGATCACCTGACCCGCCACCTCAAGCCGCAGATCCTGCGCAGCGCCATCGGGCAGCGGCAGGAGTGCGCCCGGCTGCAAGTCCATCGCCTGTGTCAGCGGCAGCGCGATGCGGGCCAGCACGCCGGTGATCGCCACCTCGGCCTGCATCACGCGGCCCTGAAGGTCGTCCTGCCACTGCGCAGCGGCGCGGGCGGCGGCGGCTTGGGCGGCCAGCGTCGCGGGATGCAGCACGGTGCCGCGCGCAGGTTCGGCCCGCGTCAGCCGCGCCTGGGCAGGCAAGGCCAGCAGCAGCCGACCCTGTCGCTGGCCGTCGCCGCCCATCGTCAGATCGGCCGACAGCCCGCGCAGGGCGCCGTCCTCAAGCATCAGGCCCAGCGGGCGCGGATCATCAAGGAATGAGGCGAAGCGATAACCCGCCGCCCATTCCTGACCGGCGATCCCGGTCAGCAAATCCTCGAACCCCGCCATCACGACATCCAGAAATGGCGCGGCCAGCGCGGCATCGGTGCGGGTCGGGCGGCGCGGCGTGACCGGGCGATGCGACAGCCGACCCATGGTCTGCACCTCGATCAGGCTGGCCACGGTGATCGGGCACAGCGCGGCGATCCCCAAAGCCTCGCCCGGGCCTTCCAGCACGGCGATCAGCGCCTGATCCATGATCGCCTCGGGCAGGTCGGCCAGCGACAAGGCGCGCGGCGTGACACCATGGGCGCGCAGCGGCAGCGACAGGTCGGTGTCGGCAGCGCGTGACAGCGCCAGCGCCAAGGCGCGCGCCGGTGTCATCGCCAGGGGCTGCGGACGCTCCGCCCGTCCGCGCGCGGCCTTGCGCGCCAATGCGGATGCCGCCCCACCGATCTGATCCATGCGCTTGCCCGCCTGTGCCGCGACTCATCCCCGCCATCTAGGCAGATCGGGGTTGAGAAAGGGTTGACGCGATCACGTCCTGTCCAGCGTCCCGTCGCGCAGCCGGTCGGGAAGGGTCACGCGAAAGGCCGCCCCGCCCTGCCCCGGCAGATAGTCGATGTCGCCGCCCAGGTTCACCATGATCTCGCGGCAGATCGCCAGCCCCAGACCCGCGCCGCCGGCCCGCTGGGTATCCGTCAGCCGCGCGAACTTTTCAAAGATCAGCCCCTGCGCACTGGCCGGAATCCCCGACCCGTTGTCGATCACGTCGATGGCGATGCGGCCCGCGTCGCGGCGCACCTCGATGCGCAATTCGGGGCGGTCGGCATCGCAATATTTGCGCGCATTCGACACAAGGTTGATCAGCACCTGGACCAGCCGGTCGGCATCGGTGGCGATCGGCAGATGCTCGGTCATGCGGTTGCGGCGGATGCGAAAGTCGCGCTCGGCCCGCGTGGCAGAGGCCGCCTGCACGGCGCGGTCGATCAGGTCGTGCAGATTGGTCACGCTGACGGTCAGTTGCGCGCGCCGGTTCTCGAGCACCGCCAGATCCAGCAGGTCATCCAGCAGCCGGGTCAGGCGGCGCGATTCCTGGTGGATGACGTCGGCATATTGGGCGCGCAGGGCCTCGGGCAGGTCCGGCTCCATCAGGATTTCGGAAAACGCCCGGATCGAGGTCATCGGCGTGCGCAATTCATGGCTGATCTGGCCCAGAAAGGCATCCTTCTGATCCGACAGCGATTGCAGCTTGTCATTGGCGTCGCGCAGTGCGCGCGCGGCACGGGCCAGTTCGGCCGATTGCGCCTCAAGCTGGGCGGAATGTTCCTTGGCCTGGCGCGCCTCACCGGCCACCGCGATCAGATCGGCGACCGAGACCGTCTCGCCCCCCGTCACCTGGGCGATCATCGCATGGGCGGTGGCGGCGCCGACGGTGGCCGCCATGCGCCGTTCCAGCCCCGCCATAAAGGCCGGGCCGGGGTCGGGCAGATAGCCCGCCTTGCCCTGATCGCGCGCGGCGCGCTGAAAGAAGCTTTGCGCCTCGGCCGGGCCAAGGATGCGCTGCGCCATGGTCAGCAGATCCTCGGCATCGGCGCGGCCTTGGCCATAGCCGCGCGACCCGCCGCCGGGGCTTTGGTCGAAGACATTGACAAAGGCCAGGCCCTGCAACCGCTCGATCGGGCCGGGAAAGGTCAGCAGCGACACCGCCAGAAAGGCCAGCGTGTTGGCTGTCAGCGACCAGAACAGGCAGTGCATCAACGGGTCCAGACCCGTCAGCCCGAACAGCGAGAACGGCCGCAGCCAGGGCAGACCGAAGGGGCCGTGATCCATCAGCCCGGCAGGCAGCAGCCCCGACGGGCCGACCGAGGGCAGAAACAGCGCGTAAAGCCAGATCGCAAAGCCCAGGCTGACCCCCGCCAGCGCCCCCGCGCGCGTCGCCCCGCGCCAGTAAAGCCCGCCGATCATCGCCGGCAGCATCTGCGCCACGCCCACGAATGAGATCAGCCCCATCGCCGCAAGCGCCGCACCGCCGCCCGACAGCGCGTGATAGGCATAGCCCATGGCCAGCACCGCCGCGATCGAGGCCCGGCGCGAGATCAGCACCAGCCCGCGCAGATCGCCCCGCGCCGCCAGTGCGCCCGGCGCCGTCTCGGCCCGCAGGCGCAGCACGGCGGGCATGACGATATGGTTCGACACCATCGTGGCGACCGCGATGGCGGCCATGATGACCATGGATGTGGCGCTGGAAAACCCGCCCAGAAAGGCGATCAGCGCGACATTGCCCGCACCATGGGTCAGTGGCAGGGTGATGACGAACAGGTCGGGATTGGCGGTGGCGGGCAGCGTCGTCAGCCCGACCACGGCGATGGGCAGGACGAAGGCGCTCATCACCAGCAGATAGGCGGGGAAGGCCCAGCCGGCGGCGGCCAGGTGGCGCTCATCCGCGTTTTCCACGACCATCACCTGAAACATGCGCGGCAAGGTGAAGATCGCGGCGGCCGAGGTGAAGATCAGCCCGCTCCAGCGACCCGGATCCAGTTGCCAGCCCAGGCCTGCGGGCGTCGTCTGGATCAGCGCCAGCCGGTCGGCAATCGCGCCAAGCCCGCCCGCGATGCCCCAGATCACGAAGCCGCCGACGATGACAAAGGCCACCAGCTTGACCACCGCCTCAAGCGCGATGGCCATGACCACGCCGTGATGACGCTCATCCGCGTCCAGATGGCGCGTGCCGAACAGCACGGTGAACACCGCAAGACCCGCCGCCACCCACAGGGTCGTGGCCCCCTGATCGGGCAGCGCCCAGCCGGTCGGCCTGTCCGAGGCAAAGACCGCGAAGGACAGCGTGACCGATTGCAATTGCAGCGCGATATAGGGCGTGACGGCGATCACCGCGATCAGCGTGACCACTACGCCCAAGGTGGCCGATTTGCCAAAGCGCGATGAAATCAGGTCAGCGATCGAGGTGATACGATGCGCGCGCCCGACCCGCACCAGCTTGCGCAGCGTCCACCACCAGCCGACAAAAACCAGCGTCGGGCCAAGATAGATCGTCAGATATTCCAACCCCGACCGCGCCGCATAGCCGACCGCGCCGTAAAACGTCCAGGCGCTGCAATAGACCGACAGCGACAGCGTATAGACGGTGGCCGAATTGGCCCAGCGCAGCCGCCCGGCGCGGGCGCCGCGTTCGGCGGCAAAGGCGACGGCGAACATCAGGATGACATAGGCCAGGCAGACCGCGACCAGCACGTTAAACGGCATCGCGCGGCCCCGCTGTGGGATGATCGGGGGGCGGATCGGCTGCGCTGCCGTCGCGGGCCGGGTGATGACCGATGGCGGATGTCGCCCCCGGATCGGGCGGCCAGATCGCGGTTGCCAGCGCCGGTTCATCGCTGCCGACCGGATCCTCGGTTGCGCCGATGGCCGGGGCCAGAACCCGGCCGATCACAGCCGCCGCCAGCACCATCACCAGCCAGACGCCCAGCATCAGCGCAAGGCCTCGCCCGAACCACATCGGATGCTGCGGATGATGGCCCGCGTGAAACACCGGCAGGATCACCGCGAGGGCCCCCAGCACCGGCACCAGCCGCGCCGCATCCATCATCCGCCGCAGACGATAGGCGCGCCGCGCCAGAAACGGCGTCATCAGCCGTTCAGGCATCGGCAAGCCCTGCACCCGGCGCGGCCATCAGCGCGGCCACGGCGGCGCGCAGATCGTCATTGCCAAAGGGCTTGGCCAGAAAGGCGGTGGCCCCGGCGCGGGCCGCGGCCTCGCGGTCGCGGGCCTGGCCGCGCGCGGTCAGCATCAGCACCGGCAGCGAACCCAACCCTTCGGCGGCGCGCAGCTTGGCCAACACCTCCAGCCCCGAGGCGCCGGGCAGCATCATGTCAAGGATTACGGCATCGGGCCGCGCCAGGGTGATCGCGGCCATCGCATCGTCGCCGCGCCCATGCAGGCTGACCTGCCAGCCCGCGCGGGTCAGCACGAAACGCACGGCCTCGGCGATGTTCGGTTCATCCTCGATCAGCAGGATATGTCCCGGCTCAGCCATGATCTGCGTCCCCCATGCGCCGATATGACGCTGCGTCGCGCGGCTTTTCAAGGCTTAACCTTGCGCCGTGCCATTGGCCGGTGCGGCGACGATCGAGACCTCGCGCCGGGCCGGGCAAACCGGATGCGGGCAGATGCGGCAGGTCGGGCCGACGGCCAGCGGCGGATCACCCGTGCCGGGCGCATCCGGCAGGATCAACATCTGCGCGCACAGCAGCCGGGGACCGTCCAGCCCCTGCGGCAGGTCGATCCGGGCGATGGTCTGGGTCTGGAACCGGGCGGGCCAACGCCCGGCCATCTCGATCCGGTCGCGGCGCGGCTGGCCGGGGCTGGCAAGCGCGGCAAACAGCGGCCACAGCGCGCAGGCGGCACCGCCGCGCGGAAAGGTGAAACCGGGCAGCGGGCGACGAAAGGATAGCGCCCCGGCGGCATCGCAGATCGCCAGCCCCACCCCGGTCGCGGGCAGGCCCGGCACGCCCGGCGGCAGCGCGGCCAGGCGGCGCATCACCAGATCGGCGGGCCGGTCCAGATCGCGGGCCAGGGCAAAGGCGTCCAGCGCATCGGCCCCCTGTCCTTCCAAAGCCGCGATCAGGTCGGCATCGGGCAGTCGCGCCCGATCGGCCTGACGCGCGGCCCATTCCGCCTGCGCCAGGGCCAGACCAGGCTGCGAGACCAGCGCCGGATCCTCGGGGGCGGGCGGCGCGGCGGGCGCCCAATCGGCGGCGGAAAGCCAGGCCTCGACCTCATCCTGGGGGCTGGCCAGACCCGGTTCGGCATGATCCAGCCGGTCCAGATAGGCGGCCAGCGCCTCGGCGGTATCGGCGGCGCGGCGGCTGTCATCGGCCAGCGTGCGATGAAACCGCGCGCGCCATTGGGGGTCGATCTCGCCATCCTCGGTCAGGATCGCGGCGGTCGAGCGAAGTGAGGTCACCGCCGACAGCACCTGATGCAGCATGTCCGACAGCCAGGGATCCTGCGTCATCCGCTGGCCCAGATCGACCAGCGCGGCCTCCAGCGTGTCGACGCGGCGCTGACGCCCGGCCAGTGCCGCCGCCCAGCCGGGAAAGCGCGAGACGAACTCCTCGATGCGGTCCAGTTCGGGGGGCAGCGTCGGATCGCGCATCGCCACTTCGCGCAACGTGTCGAACAGCGCGCCGTCGCCGCCCTCATCCAGGGTTTCGCGCGCCACGCCCAATTCGGCCGCAAGCGCCGCCAAAAGGTCGGGGCGCGGCACCCGGCGGTTCTTTTCGATCAGGTTCAGATAGGCCGCCGAAACACCGACCGCGCGCGCCAGATCGGCCTGCTTGACCTGCGCGGCCAGGCGGCGTTCGCGAATGCGAGTGCCCGACAGCGCCGCGCCGGAGGCACCGCCCCCCGACGCACCGCCCAAGGCCCGAGCGCGCGGCGCGCGCGGCATCAGTCCAGCCCGTCCAGCACCTTCTTCAGCGTGCCGACCAGTTCGTCGATCTGCGCGCGTTCGATGATCAGCGGCGGCGACATGGCTATGATGTCGCCGGTGGTGCGGATCAGGATGCCCGCCTCAAACGCGCGGCGGAAGGCGGTGAAGGCGCGCTGCGTCGGCGCGCCTGCCATCGGTTCCAGCTCGATGGCGCCGATCAGGCCCATGTTGCGGATGTCGATGACATGGCGGGTGCCGCGCAGGCTGTGCAGCGCCTCCTCCCAATAGGGGGCGATCTCGGCGCAGCGGTCGAACAGGCCCTCGTCGCGATAGGTGTCCAGCGTGGCGATGCCCGCTGCGCAGGCAATCGGGTTGCCGGAATAGGTATAGCCGTGGAACAGCTCGATCGCGTGGTCGGGGCCGGTCATGAAGGCATCATGGATCGCCGCGCTGGTCAGCACCGCGCCCATCGGGATGACGCCATTGGTCAGGCCCTTGGCGCAAGTGATCATGTCGGGCGTCACGCCGAAATGCTGGGCGGCAAAGGGCGAACCCAGGCGGCCGAAGCCGGTGATGACCTCATCGAAGATCAGCAGGATGCCGTGCTGTGCGGTGATCGCGCGCAGCCGTTCCAGATAGCCCTTGGGCGGCATCAGCACGCCGGTCGACCCGGCCATCGGCTCGACGATGACGGCGGCGATGGTGTCGGCACCGTGCAGCGCGATGATGCGTTCCAGATCATCGGCCAGATGCGCGCCGTGCTCGGGCTGGCCCCGGCTGAAGGCGTTTTGCGCGGGCAGATGGGTATGCGGCAGGTGATCGACGCCGCCCAGGGCGGTGCCGAAATAGCGCCGGTTGTTGACGATCCCGCCGACCGAGATGCCGCCGAAGCCCACCCCGTGATAGCCGCGTTCGCGCCCGATCAGCCGGGTCCGCGCCCCGTCACCGCGCGCGCGGTGATAGGCAAGCGCGATCTTCAGCGCGGTATCGACCGCCTCGGAGCCGGAGTTGCAATAGAACACATGGTCCATCCCCTTGGGGGCGATGTCGACGATGCGGTTGGCCAGTTCAAAGGCCAGCGGATGCCCCATCTGAAAGGCCGGTGCGTAATCCAGTTCCGCCGCCTGACGCTGGATCGCCTGGGTGATCTTCGGGCGGCAATGACCGGCGTTGCAGCACCACAGGCCCGCCGTGCCATCCAGCACCTGACGGCCATCGTCGGTCGTATAGTGCATGTCCTTTGCCGCCACGAACATCCGCGGCGCCGATTTGAACTGGCGGTTGGCGGTGAAGGGCATCCAGAAGGCGCGCAGGTCATTGGGGGTGCGGGGCTGGTCAAGCGGGGCCATGGCTTCCTCGGGTCCGGTGGAACGCATCGGGCAAGGCTATACCAGCCCCGGCGGCGCGCCAAGGGCCAGCCGATCCGCACCCGACCAAGGGCGGGGTCGCGCCGTGGCAGCCGCGCCGCCAGGTTTGCCCCGTCTCACGCCAGCGTGAAATGCAGCTTGCCAAAGGGCCGGGCCGGTCTATGTTCGGCGGTCTGTGCAACACGAACAAGGGTGCACCATGGCCGACCGGGCCGAGACCAGCACGGGCGGAACGCCCGCCCCCGCCGCCACCGATCCCGTTGATTTTCATGACCATCCACACGGCCCGCCGCCGCTGAACACGGCTTTGGTGATGGGCACTTTGGGTGTCGTCTATGGCGATATCGGCACCAGCCCGCTTTACGCTTTGCGCGAATCGTTGGCCCATGCCACCGACGGCGGGCTGTTCGCGGCCGAGGTGATCGGCATCGTCTCGCTGCTGATCTGGACGATCATGCTGATCGTGACGCTGAAATATGTCGTGCTGATCCTGCGCGCCGACAACAATGGCGAGGGCGGCACGCTGTCGCTGGTGGCCAAGGCGCAGCAGGCGCTGGGCGGGCGCACGCCGCTGGTCTTCATGCTGGGCATCATCGGCTGCGCGCTGTTCTTCGGCGATGCGATGATCACGCCCGCGATCTCGATCCTGTCGGCGGTCGAGGGGCTGACGCTGATCGAGCCGGACTTTGCCCCCTATGTGCTGCCGGTGACGCTGGCCATCGTGATCGGCCTGTTCGCGGTGCAGCGCAAGGGCACGGCCAGCGTGTCGCGGTTCTTCGGCCCGATCACCCTGTTGTGGTTCACGGTGATGGCGGTGCTGGGCGCCAGCCATATCCGCGACAGCCTTTCGATCCTGCACGCGCTGAATCCGTTGCACGCCTTGAGCTTCATCGCCGATCACCGGCTGGCGGCGCTGCCGGTGCTGGGGTCGGTCTTTCTGGCCGTCACCGGGGCCGAGGCGCTGTATGCCGACATGGGCCATTTCGGGCGCGGCGCGATCCGCATCGCCTGGGGTGCGGTCGTGGCGCCGGCGCTGGTGCTGGCCTATCTGGGCCAGGGCGCGCTGGTGCTGGCCCATCCCGAGGCGGCGCGCGATCCGTTCTTTCTGATGGCCCCGCAATGGGGGCTGGCGCCGCTGGTGCTGCTGGCGACCGTCGCCACGGTGATCGCCAGCCAGGCGGTGATCTCGGGTGCGTTCTCGATTGCCCAGCAGGCGGTGCAACTGGGGCTGCTGCCCCGGCTTGAGATCCAGCACACATCCGACACCCATCGCGGCCAAATCTACCTTCCCAAGGTCAACCTGTTCCTGATGATCGGCGTGTTCGTGCTGATCGTATCCTTCGGGTCATCGGCGCGGCTGGCCTCGGCTTACGGGATCGCCGTGACCGGCGATATGGTCATCACCTCGGGGCTGGCCATCGTCGTGTTCCGATATGCCTGGAAATGGAGCTGGGGGCTGGTCCTGGGCATCATGCTGCCGATCCTGGCGATCGAGGCGGTGTTCCTGTCGGCCAACATGGCCAAGGTGTTCGACGGCGGCATCGTGCCGCTGATGTTCGCCGCGCTCGTGGCCACGATGATGCTGGTCTGGGTGCGGGGCACGCGGATCGTGCAGGCCAAGCTGTCGGGTGAATCCGTCGCGCTGAGCTTTCTGGCCGACAAGCTGACGACATCGGAACCCACCATCGTGCCGGGCACCGCGGTGTTCCTGACCGCCGATCCGACCGTCGCGCCGCCGGCCTTGATGCACAACCTCAAGCACAACCGGGTGCTGCATGAGGCCAATGTGATCGTCAAGGTCGACGTCGCCAACACGCCGCGTGTCGATGACGACAAGCGGCTGAAGGTGGAACGGATCGCGCCCCGGTTCTGGGTGCTGCGGGCGCGCTTCGGCTATATGGAGCAGCCGAATGTGCCGCGCGTGCTGGCGCATCTGCGCCGCGACGGGATCAAGACGGATGTGATGCACACCTCCTATTTCCTGAACCGTCGCGCCTTCCGCACCGGCAAGGCCAATCTGTTCCCGCTGTGGCAGCAGCGGCTTTATGTGTCGCTGTTCAAATCCGCATCCGATGCGACCAGCTTTTATCGGCTGCCCTCGAACCGGGTTGTGGAAATGGGTCAGCAGATTAACATCTGACGCGCCGGGGCGGACCTTGCGCGGATGTCGGGGGCGGTGCCTCCGGCGGGGATATTTGAACCAAGAAGAAAGGGCGGGCGCGATGCAGATCAACCCGTTGATGGCGGCGACCTTTGCGCCGCCGGTGATGGAAGCGCGGCGATGGTTGGAGGGGGTGGTGTTCCCGCCCGACCGGCCACTGATCAATGTCAGCCAGGCGGCGCCCATCGACCCGCCGCCCGAGCCGTTGCGCCGGGCGATTGCCGAGGCGGCGCTGAACGATCCCTCGGCGCATCTCTATGGCCCGGTGCTGGGGATGCGGGCCTTGCGCGATCAGGTCGCGGCGGATTGGCAGGCGGCCTATGGCGGCGCGATTTCGGGCGATCAGGTGGCGATCACCCAAGGCTGCAATCAGGCGTTCTGCGCCACGATTGCGACGCTGGCCGGGCCGGGGGACGGGGTGATCCTGCCGACGCCCTGGTATTTCAACCACAAGATGTGGCTGGACATGGCGGGCATCGTCACGCAGCCCTTGGCGACCGGTGCCGATCTGCTGCCCGACCCGGATGCGGCGGCGGCGCTGATCGGGCCGCGCACGCGGGCCATCGTGCTGGTCAGCCCCAACAATCCGGGCGGCGTCGAATATCCGGCGGATCTGGTCGCGGCCTTCCGCGATCTGGCGCGGTCGCGCGGCATCGCGCTGATCGTGGATGAGACCTACCGCGATTTCGACGCCCGTGACGGCGCGCCGCATGGCCTGTTCACCGATCCCGACTGGGACGACACCTTCATTCAGCTTTACAGCTTTTCAAAGGCTTACCGGCTGACCGGCCACCGTGTCGGCGCGGTGATCGCCAGCCGCGCCCGTCTGGCCGAGGTCGAGAAGTTCCTGGATACGGTGGCGATCTGCCCCAGCCAGTTGGGCCAGATCGGCGCCTTGTGGGGGATGCGCAACCTGCGCGATTGGGTCGCCGCCGAACGCGCCGAGATCCTGGCGCGCCGCGCAGCGATGGAGGCGGGGCTGGCCGCCCTGCCCGGCTGGACGCGGCTGGGGGTCGGGGCCTATTTCGCCTATGTCGAGCATCCCTCAAGCCTGCCCGCGCCGGACTTCGCCCGCCATCTGGTGCGCGAGGCCAGCGTGCTGACCCTGCCCGGCACGATGTTCATGCCGCCGGATGATGCGCGTGGCCAGCGGCAGTTGCGCATCGCCTTCGCCAATATCGACGTGGCGGGGATCGGCGTGCTGATGCAGCGGCTGGTCGGGCTGTCTGCGGTGTGATCGCCCTCGCCCCCCGGCCGGTCCGGGGGGCGCTTGCCCCCCGCGCCGCTTGCCCCTAGAACAGCCCCACCAATCATACGGGGACGATCATGACAACGACGCTGCGCAGCAAGGGCAAAAGCTCGGTCTATTGGGTGCTGATGGGGTTCATGATCCTGGGTCTGGGCGGCTTTGGCGTCACCAATTTCTCGGGCATGTCCAGCCAGGACATCGGCGCGGTGGGCGATACCGGTATCGACGCCGATGATTATGCCCGCGCGCTGCGGTCGCAACTGGATGCGATGGCCCAGCAGGGCGGCCGCCGCCCGACCCTTGCCGAGGCGCAGCAGATCGGGCTGGACCGCAACGTGCAGTCGCAATTGTTCGCCAGTGCCGCCCTGGGCGAGGCCGCGCGCCGCATCGGCCTGTCGGTCGGTGATGATGAGGTGCTGCGCCAGATCCAGTCCGTGCGCGCCTTTCAAGGGCCGAACGGCGGCTTCAACCGTGCCGCCTATGCCGACCTTCTGCGCCGCGAGGGGATGACAGAAGCCGCCTTCGAGGCCGGGCTGCGGTCGGATGCGGCGCGCGGAATGATGGCGCAGGGCATCACCGGGGCGACCGCCGTGCCGGTCGCGGTCGTGGACAGCTATGTCCGCTGGCTGACCGAAACCCGCGACATTTCGGTGGCCGAACTGACCCCGGCGGATCTGCCCAGCCCTCTGCCCGCGCCCACCGATGATGAATTGCGCGCCTTTCATTCAACCCATGCCGAACAGTTCACCCGCCCCGAAACCCGCCGCATCACCTATATCAGCCTGACCCCCGAGGCGCTGAAGGTGAACCTTGATGAGGCCGCCCTGCGCGCGCTGTATGATCAGCGTCACGATCAATTCATGCGCCCCGAGCGGCGGATGGTCGAAGTGCTGGTCTATCCCGATGCCGCCGCCGCCCAGGCCGCGCGCGACCGGCTGGACAAGGGCGAGGTCAGCTTTGCCGATCTGGCCGCCGAACGCGGGCTGACGCTGTCCGACATCGACAAGGGCGAGGTGACCGAGGCGCAATTGGGTGCCGCCGGTCCCACCGTCTTTGCCGCTGCCGATAATGGCGTGGTCGGCCCGGTCACCACCGATCTTGGCCCCGCCCTGGTCGCCGTCAATGCCATCCTCGAGGCGCAGGAAACCAGCTTCGAGGAAGCCCGCGCCGATCTGGCCGCCGAGGCCGCCGCCGATCAGGCCCGCCGCACCATCACCGAGCGCAGCCCCGACATCGAGGACGCCCTTGCCAGCGGCGCCACACTGGAGGAGGTCGCCAAGGAACAGGGCATGACGCTGGGCACGATCGAGGTGACGGCCGCGACCATGGATGACATGGCCGCCTATCCCAGCTTCCGCGAAACCGCGCTGAAGGTCGGCCAGACCGATTTCCCCGAATTGGGCCAGTTGAACGATGGCGGCGTGTTCGCGCTGCGGCTGGACGGGATCGACCCGCCCGCGCTGATCGAGTTCGACACCGTTCACGATCAGGTCGCCGAAGCTTGGCTGAAGGCCGAGATGGACCGCGCCCTCGCCGCCCGCGCCGAGGATATCGCCGCCAAGGTCGAGGCCGGAACCAGCCTGGCCGATCAGGGCCTGGCCGCGCGCAGCCATACCGGGATCGCGCGCGATGATCTGGTCGACAGCCTGCCCCCCATCGTCACCGCCGAGGCCTTTGACCTGACCGCCCCCGCCATGGCCGGTGTGGCCGAAGGCGACCACCGCGTCTTTGTGGTGGCGCTTGACGCGATCCATCAGGGTGGCCAGGGCGACGAGGCCAAGGCGCTGCATGGCACGGTCGAACGCAATGTCACGATGTCCATCGCTCAGGACATCGAGGTGCTGTTCACCCGCGCCATCCAGGACGAGGCGGGCATCACCATCGACCCCGGCGTCATCGCCGCCGTGAATGCGCGGGTGAACTGATGGCGCGCTGCCTGCCTGATTTCGACGCGTTCGAGGCTGGCTGGAACGCGGGTCGCAACCAGCTTGTCTGGGTGCGGCTGGCTGCCGATCTGGATACCCCGGTGTCGCTGATGATGAAGCTCGCGGGCGATCAGCCCCATGCCTTCATGCTGGAAAGCGTGACCGGCGGCGAGGTGCGGGGCCGCTATTCGGTCGTCGGGCTGAAGCCCGATCTGATCTGGCAGTGCCATGCCACCACGGCCCGGATCAACCGCCAGGCGCGGTTCGATGACGCCGCCTTTGTCGATGACACCGCCGACCCGCTGACCAGCCTGCGCGCGCTGATCGCGGAAAGCCGGATCGACATGCCCGACGACCTGCCGCCGATCGCGGCGGGGCTGTTCGGCTATCTGGGCTATGACATGATCCGGCTGGTCGAACATCTGCCCGATGTGAACCCCGACCCGCTGGGCGTGCCCGATGCGATGCTGCTGCGCCCCTCGGTCATCGCGGTGCTGGATGGCGTCAAGGGCGAGGTCACGATCTGCGCCCCGGCCTTTGTCGGCTCGGGTCTGAATGCGCGCGCGGCCTATGCCCAGGCGGCCGAGCGGGTGATGGATGCCTTGCGCGATCTGGATCGGTCCTTGCCCGGATCGGGGCGCGATCTGGGCGATGCGGCGCAGGTGGGCCAGCCGGTGTCGAACTTTGCCAAGGCCGATTATCTGGCCGCGGTCGAGCGCGCAAAGGATTACATCCGCGCGGGCGACATCTTTCAGGTCGTGCCCAGCCAACGCTGGCGGCTGGATTTCCCGCTGCCGCCCTTTGCCCTCTATCGCAGCCTGCGGCGCACCAACCCCTCGCCCTTCATGTTCTATCTGGACATGGGCGGCTTTCACATCGTCGGTGCCAGCCCGGAAATCCTTGTGCGGCTGCGCGACGGCGAGGTGACGATCCGTCCCATCGCCGGCACCCGCCCGCGCGGTGCGACCCCGGATGAGGATCGCGCGCTGGAGGCCGATCTGCTGGCCGACCAGAAGGAGCTGGCCGAACATCTGATGCTGCTGGATCTGGGCCGCAACGATGTGGGGCGGGTGGCCAAAATCGGCACCGTGCGCCCGACCGAACAGTTCATCATCGAGCGTTACAGTCACGTCATGCACATCGTGTCGAACGTCGTGGGCGAGATCGCGGACGATCAGGACGCGCTGTCGGCGCTGCTGGCGGGGCTGCCTGCGGGCACCGTCTCGGGCGCGCCCAAGGTGCGGGCGATGCAGATCATCGACGAGCTGGAGCCGGAAAAGCGCGGCATCTATGGCGGTGGCGTCGGCTATTTCGCGGCGAATGGCGAAATGGACATGTGCATCGCGCTGCGCACCGGCGTCATCAAGAATGGCGCGCTGTATATCCAGGCCGGCGGCGGCGTTGTCTATGACAGCGACCCCGAGGCCGAATATCAGGAAACCGTCAACAAATCACGCGCCTTGCACCGCGCCGCCGATCAGGCGGGGATGTTCGCCAAGGGCCGGAACTAGCGGCCCCGCCGCCTAGCCGCCATCCTGCGGGGCCAGGATCGCGGGCGGCGGGCTGGTGGGCAGCGTCACGGGGTTGGGCAGCATCTGGCCCGGTTCAGGCTGCGGCGCGGCCAACGCGGGGGCCTGCACCTCACCCGGCGGGGGGACCGGCACCGGGGCTTCGGGTTGCGGCGCGGCGGGGGCATCGGCACCGGCTGCGGGCGCCGCCAGACCCGCGCCGACACCCACCGGCTGAGCGGGGCGCGCACCGGGCTGGGCAACCTGGCCCGAGGGCGCGGCCTCGGGGCCGGGGGCGGCCATCGCCGGGGCCTCGGCAGGTGCAACGCCACGGTCGGGCGCATCCAGCGCGGCAGGCAATTGCGGTGCGCCCTCACGCCGGGCGCGGTCGAATTGCGCGGCGGCGGGCACGGTGGCCAGCGCCTGATCGGGGCGCGCGTCCGGGTCTGCGGATGGGGCTGCGGCAGGCGCGGCAGCGGGTTTGGCCGGGTCGATCACCGCCGGACGGCCCACCTGCAAGCCCGCCTCGGGGCGCTTGGCCACTGGGCGCGCGGTATCGGGCAGCACCAGCCCCGATCCGGCGCGCGGCTTGGGTGCCAACCGCGGGGCCGCAGGATGATCGCCGATCATCGGCAAGGCCAGCGACAGCGCCGCCAGACCTGCCAGCCCGATCCCGGTTCCGGCCAGAAACCCCTTCAGAAACCCGGCCATCCTGCCCCTTTCGCGCGCCTTTCGCCGCCGATCCTTGCCCTGGCGCTGGTCATGGCTTGACCCTGCCCCATGGCTCGGCCCATCTATAGCCGGGTTCGCCCCAAGAAGAACCCGAAAAATCCCAAAGGACGCGGCATGATCCTGTTGATCGACAATTACGACAGCTTCACCTTCAACCTGGTGCATTACCTGGGCGAGTTGGGCGCCGATGTCCGGGTCTGGCGCAATGACGCGCTGTCGGTCGATCAGGCGATGGGGATGGGCGCGCAGGCCATCGTGCTGTCGCCGGGGCCATGCGATCCCGATCAGGCGGGCATCTGCCTGCCGCTGACGCGCGGCGCTGCCGAAGCCCGGTTGCCGCTGCTGGGCGTCTGTCTGGGTCATCAGACCATCGGTCAGGCCTTTGGCGGGCGCGTGGTGCGCGCGGGCCAGATCGTGCATGGCAAGCTGGGGGCGATGCATCACGCGGGCGCGGGTGTCTTTGCCGGCCTGCCGTCGCCCTTGATGGCCACGCGCTATCACTCGCTGATCGTCGAGCGCGCCACCCTGCCCGACTGCCTGGAGGTGACCGCCTGGCTGGAGGACGGCACCATCATGGGCCTGCGTCACCGCGACCTGCCGATCGAGGGCGTTCAATTTCACCCCGAATCCATCGCCAGCCAGCACGGCCACGCCATGCTGGGCAATTTCCTGAAATCCGCGGGGCTGAACGTAACGGAGCGCGCAGCATGAGCGCGCTTCGCCCGCTGATCGGCCTGGCCGCCACCCGCCCGCTGACCCGCGATGAGGCCGACACGGCCTTTGCCGCCCTGTTCGAGGGCGAGGCCACGCCTTCCCAGATCGGCGGCCTGTTGATGGCGCTGCGCGCGCGGGGCGAGACGGTGGACGAAATCGCCGCCGCCGCAAGCGCCATGCGCGCGCGCTGTCACCCCGTCGTTGCGCCGCAGGGTGCCATCGACATCGTCGGCACCGGCGGCGACGGCAAGGGCACGCTGAACATCTCGACCGCGACGGCCTTTGTGGTGGCGGGCGCGGGCGTGCCGGTGGCCAAGCATGGCAACCGCAACCTGTCGTCGAAATCCGGCGCCGCCGATGTGCTGGGCGCGCTTGGGATCGAGGTGATGCGCAGCCCTGATCAGGTGCAGGGCGCCCTGGATCAGGAGGGTATCGCCTTCATGATGGCGCCGATGCACCACCCCGCGATGCGGCATGTGATGGGTCCGCGCACCGAACTGGGCACGCGCACCATCTTTAACCTGCTGGGACCATTGACCAATCCGGCGGGGGTCAAGCGCCAGTTGACCGGCGCGTTCTCGGCCGACTGGATCGGCCCGATGGCCGAGGTGCTGCGCGATCTGGGATCGGACGTGGCCTGGCTGGTGCATGGCGGCGATGGCACGGATGAGCTGTCGATCTGCGCGCCCTCACAGGTGGCGGCGCTGAAGAACGGCGCGATCACGCGGTTCGACATCCACCCCGAGGATGCGGGCCTGCCCTGCCATCCGTTCGAGGCGATCGCGGGCGGCGATCCGGCCGACAACGCCGCCGCGCTGCGCGCGCTGCTGGAGGGCGCGGCGGGCGGCTATCGCGATGCAGTGTTGCTGAATGCCGCCGCCGCGCTTGTCGTGGCCGATGCCGCCGCCGATCTGAAAGCCGGGGTCGAGATGGCGCGGGCCGCCATCGATTCCGGCGCGGCCAAGGCCAAGGTGGCGGCTTTGGCACGTCTGTCGCAGGCCTAGGCCCGGTGGCGGGCTGGGCGTGAGTATTTTTGCAAAGCGGAAGATGGATTGGCCCGCGCCGCCGCCCGGCTGGGCCGATCACGCCGCGTTTCGCCTGATCTGGCCGCGCCTGGCCGAGGCTTTGGCCGGCCAGCCGGTGCTGCCCGCGCCCGACCGGATCTTTGCCGCGCTGTCGCTGCCGCCCGACCGGGTGCGTGTGGTGGTGCTGGGTCAAGACCCCTATCCGACGCCGGGCGATGCGGTGGGGCGGGCCTTCGCGGTCGCGCCCAACACATCGCTGCCGCGCAGTTTGTCAAATATTTTCAAGGAATTGGCCGACGACGGCTTTGCCCCGCCGCCGCGCGATCTGGCGGGTTGGACGGCGCAGGGCGTGCTGCTGCTGAACACTGCGCTGACCGTGCCGCCGGGCCAGGCCGGGGGCCATGCGCGGCTGTGGCAGGGCTTTGCGCGCGCGCTGCTGGCCGATCTGCCGCCGCGCCCCCGCGCCTGGTTGCTGTGGGGCGCGCATGCGCAAAAGGCGGCGCAGGGCCTGCCCGCGCCCGGCGATCTGGTGATTGCGACGGCCCATCCCTCCCCCTTGTCGGCGCGGCGGGGGTTCTTTGGCTCGCGCCCGTTTTCGCGCATCAACGACTGGTTTGTCGCAGCCGGCCAGCCGCCGATCGACTGGTCAGCCTGATCGCCGCACGCTAAGAAAGACCCATGGATATTCTGGATCGCATCAAGGCCTATAAACTGGACGAGATCGCCGCCGCCAAGGCCGCCCGTCCGTTGTCGCAGATCGAGGCCGAGGCGCGCGCCGCCGATGCCCCGCGTGGCTTCGCCGCCGCCCTGAGCGCGCGCGCCGCAAGCGGCCCCGCGCTGATCGCCGAGATCAAGAAGGCCAGCCCATCCAAGGGGTTGATCCGCGCAGACTTCGACCCTCCGGCGCTTGCGCGGGCCTATCAGGCGGGCGGCGCGGCCTGTCTGTCGGTGCTGACCGACGCCCCCAGCTTTCAGGGCGCGCCCGACTACCTGCGCGCCGCCCGCGCCGCCTGCACCCTGCCGGTGCTGCGCAAGGATTTCCTTTATGACCCCTATCAGGTGGCCGAGGCCCGCGCCTGGGGGGCGGATTGCATCCTGATCATCATGGCTTCGGTCGATGACACCCTTGCCGCCGAGTTGGAGGACGCCGCCCGCCACTGGGGCATGGATGCGCTGATCGAGGTGCATGACCGGCCCGAGCTGGACCGCGCCTTGCGGCTGAAATCCGGGCTGATCGGCGTGAACAACCGCAATCTGAAGACCTTTGAATTGTCACTGGATGTGACGCGCGATCTGGCACCGCATGTGCCCAAGGGCCGCGATCTGGTCTGTGAAAGCGGGCTGTTCACGCCCGCCGATCTGGCCGCGATGATGCAGGTCGGCGCGCGGCGCTTCCTGATCGGGGAAAGCCTGATGCGGCAGGACGATGTGACCGCCGCCACCCGCGCCATTCAGGAGGTTTGAATGACCGGCAGACTGACGCATTTCGACGCCGAGGGGCTGGCCCATATGGTCGATGTCGGCGACAAGCCGGTGACCGACCGCATCGCCGTGGCCGAAGGTCAGGTGGTGATGGCGCCCGAGACGCTGGCGCATGTGCTTGAAGGCACGGCGAAAAAGGGCGACGTGCTGGGCGTGGCGCGCCTGGCCGGGATCATGGGGGCAAAGCGCACCGCCGATCTGATCCCGCTTTGCCATCCGATCCCGATCACCAAGGTCGCGCTGGATCTGACCGCCGACACGGCCCTGCCCGGCGTGCGCATCAGCGCCACCGTCAAGACCAGTGGCCAGACCGGGATCGAGATGGAGGCACTGACCGCCGTCGCGACCGCCGCGCTGACCGTCTATGACATGCTGAAGGCCGTCGACCGCGTCATGCGCATCGAGGGCATCCGCCTGACCCTGAAAGACGGTGGAAAATCAGGACGATACGAGGCAGCGACATGATTTCCGTCGATGAGGCCCTGCACAAGGTTCTGGCCCTGGCGACAGCGCCGCAGGTGGAAACCGTCGATCTGGATCAGGCCGATGGCCGCGTGATGCTGGCCCCGGCCCGCGCTGCGCTGGATCAGCCGCCCTTTGATGCGGCGGTGATGGACGGCTATGCCCTGCGCGCCGATGATCTGGTTGAAAATGCTCAACTTTCCGTGGTGGGGGAGGCTGCGGCGGGGCATGGTCTGGACCAGCCGCTGCACCCCGGCCAGGCGATCCGAATCTTCACCGGCGCGCCGCTGCCCCCCGGTGCTGGCGCCGTGGTGATGCAAGAGGATGTGACGCGCGAGGGCGACCGGATCCGTCTGAACGGCCTGCCGCGCGGCACCCATATCCGCCCGCGCGGCACGGATTTCCTTAAGGATCAAGAGCTTGCGCCCCCCCGCCTGCTGGACGCGCGCAGCCTGGCGCTGCTGGCGGCGATGAACGTGCCGCAGGTTCAGGTCGCCCGACGCCCGCGCGTCGCCATTCTGGCCACCGGCGATGAGCTGGTGCCGCCCGGCACCGCGCCCGGCCCCGGCCAGATCATTTGCTCGAACACCTATGCCTTGGCCGCCATGGCGCGCGCCGCCGGTGCCGAGGCGCAGATGCTGCCGATCGCCCGCGACACCGAAACCAGCCTGCGCGCCGCCTTTGCATCGGCGGCTGACGCCGATCTGATCGTGACCATCGGCGGCGCCTCGGTCGGGGATTACGATCTGGTGGGTCAGGTCGCGGCGAAACTGGGGCTTGAACGGGCCTTCTACAAGATCGCTATGCGCCCCGGAAAGCCGCTGATGGCCGGTCGCCTGGGCCGCTCGGCAATGCTGGGGCTGCCGGGAAATCCTGTATCCTCAATCGTTTGCGGCCTGTTGTTCATGCAGCCCCTGATCCGCATGATGCAGGGCCTGCCGCACCATGACCGCAGCATTGCCGCGCGGCTGGGCACCGACATCGGCCCCGCCGGGAACCGCACGCATTTCATGCGCGCCACGCTGACGCCCGGCGAAGATCTGCCCCGCGTCGCGCCTTTTGGCGATCAGGATTCCGGCCTGTTGTCGCTGATGTCGCGCGCCGATGGGCTGCTGATCCGCCCCGCCGATGATGGCCCCCGGCAAGCCGGTGAAATCGTTCGTGTTTTACCGTTCTAGTTGACACGAAACGGGAACACAGATAGAACAGGCAAAGAACGACCGTCAGGAACCACAAGGATGGCCGCCGATGCTGACCCGCAAGCAACTGGAACTGCTTGAGTTTATTCAAAAGCGTGTGGCCCGCGACGGGGTGCCGCCGTCTTTCGACGAGATGAAGGATGCGCTGGATCTGCGGTCGAAATCCGGCATCCACCGGTTGATCACCGCACTTGAGGAGCGTGGCTTCATCCGCCGCCTTGCGCATCGCGCCCGCGCGCTTGAGATCGTTCGCCTGCCGGAAGCCATGGGCGGGGCGCCAGCCGTGGCCGATCCGAAGCCCGGCTTCACACCGCGCGTCATCGCGGGCGACCGCACCGATCCGCCGCGCGGCGCTTTGGCCGTGTCCGACATGGGCGCGCTTGAGGTGCCGGTGATGGGCCGGATCGCCGCCGGTGTCCCGATCGAGGCGATTTCCGAAGTTTCGCACCATGTCGCGGTGCCCGGCGCGATGATCTCGGGCCGTGGCAACCATTACGCGCTGGAGGTCAAGGGCGATTCCATGATCGAGGCCGGGATCAACGATGGCGATATCGTCGTGATCCGCGAACAGACCACCGCCGACAATGGCGACATCGTGGTGGCCCTGGTCGAAGAGCTGGAGGCGACGCTGAAACGCTATCGTCGCCGCGGCAACATGATCGCGCTTGAGGCAGCCAACCCCGCATATGAAACGCGGATGCTACGTGAGGATCAGGTCAAGGTGCAGGGCCGCCTGGTGGGGCTGATCCGCAGTTACTGAAGGCTGGCCAATGCGCGTGCCATCGGGGGCGGGCTATGTGGTGTGTCATGTCGGGCTGTGCGACGTGCAGCGCATATGCAGACGGGCGTCGGTGCGGCAGACCCGCACGGCGTGGCAAGCAGACTGGAGCGACAGGGGTCGGACCAGGAGGCTGTCGGACCAGCGGGCCGCAGTGGGATCGCTGGCCACAGAGAAAGCGCGGGGCCCCCGGAACATTGAGCGACGGCGGCATATAGCGACAGCCTAGCGGCAATCCATCGACGCGCATCGGGCCGTGAGGATCCAGCAGGAAAGCTGGACTCCCATACCGTCATCACACAGGACCAACCGCCCGCAGCGGCGCAGCAGCCCTTTGGACCATGAGGCGGTTCGGACAAGGCGTAGCACCTTACTGACAGTCTGCACGCGCGATGGGCCGCCATGACAGCAGGTTCTCAAGCCGCAGCAGCCAAGCTGAGCCGGCGGCGGTCTGACGAGCACCTCAGCAGGGCAGCGGGCTTTAAGTGGAGTGCCGCCCGCACAGGGATAGGTCACCGAAAAGGCACAGCGAGACTGCGGAACGCCAAGCAACAGGTTGAGGAAGCACATACGATTTACCGCCAGACAACGGGCCTGTCACCGTCCGCAATAACAGCAAGCCCCCTACAGAGCGCCATAGCCGCGCCAGCCCAACTGCGCAGCGAAAGGCCCCAGGCGACGGACCGTCGTTCACTCAGCCCTTGTGCGGGCCGCGAGGAAATCCAGCACCGAGCGGGCGGCGCGCAGGCCGGGGGGCGGGCCGCCTTGACCCAGGCGCTGCATGGTCAGGTCCATCGCGCTGATCTGCTGGCGCCAGGCGAGGCTTGGATCGGACGCTGGCGGCGCCGCCTGTCTAGAAGCAATTGCGTCGGCGGCGCCGCTCGGCGCCCCTGTGTCGTCCACGGTGATGGACCGGACCGCATTGCGGCACCCCGGATCACCGGTTTCTGCCGTTGCCTCTGCCGCCTTGGCCCCCGCCGTCCTTTGCCTACCCGTCGCGCGGCCCGCCAGCAGCGCATCGGCCTTGGGCGTGATGCAGGCAGCGGTGCAATTGGCCCCCAGGCACTCCGGGATCGCACGGCTCTCCGAGACCAGATTGACCAGCGTCACCGTGTCGACCCGGATCAGCCAGGACATGATCAGCCGGGTCAGCCACGCCATGTCATAGGCGATCACCATCGGCAGACGGTTCGCGGCCAGTTCAAGACTGACCGTGCCCGAGGCGGCAAGCGCCACATCCGCCGCCGCAAAGGCCGCGCGGCGGTCGGCATCCTGGGTGATGATCAGCGGCGAGACCGGCCAGTCGCCGGTCAGCGCGCGGACCTGATCGGCAATCACCGGCAGCGTCGGCAGCACCACGCGCAGGCCCGGATGGCGCGCCGCCAGATTGCCCGCGACCTGCCCGAACACCGGGGCCAGCCGCGCCACTTCACCCCGGCGCGATCCGGGCAAAGTCATCAGCAGCGGCGCGTCAGTGGCGATGCCATGGGCGGCGCGGAACGCCGCGCCCTCAGCCGGGCTGGCCCAGGTCTCGGCCACGACCGGATGACCGACGAAATCGCAGCTCATCCCGGCGGCCTGCATATAGGGCGGCTCGAACGGCAGCAGCGCCAGCACATGATCGACCGACCGCGCCATCCTGGCCGCGCGCCCCGGCCGCCACGCCCAGACCGAGGGCGCGACGTAATGCACCGTCGCCACATCGGGCGCGGCGGCACGAACCTGGCCCGCGACCCGCAGGCCGAAATCGGGGCTGTCGATGGTGATCAGCACATCGGGGCGGGTGTCGATCACCGCCGCCGCGCATTCGCGGATCCGCGCTTTCAGCGCGCGGTATTTCGGTAGCACCTCGGCCAGACCCATGACCGACAGTTCCTGCATCGGGAAGCGGCTGACCAGCCCCTGCGCGGCCATCAGCGGGCCACCCACGCCGTCGAAGGTCACACCGGGCGCAAGCTGATGCAGCCCCGCCATCAGCGCCGCCCCCAGCTTGTCGCCCGAGGCTTCACCGGCGATCAGAAATACCCTCAAGCCGCGCGTGCCCATAGAAAGATCCCTGCCGCATCAGCCGCGGCGATGGTGGCATCGCGGTCAAGCAGCACCGCCCCGCCGGCCTGCCAGACGATCCCCGCCAGCCCGGCGGCGGCGGCGCGCGCCACCGTGTCGGGGCCGATCGCGGGCAGGTCGATGCGGCGATCCTGACCGGGCTTCGGCGCCTTGTAGATCACCCCGCGCGCGCCCTTGGGATCGGGGCGCAAGGCGGCGTGACGGGCGGTGAAGTCCAGCATTGCATCGGTGCCGGGCAGCGTCTCGACCGCCAGGCACAGGCCCTGCGCCACCACAGCGCCCTGCCCCAGATCAAGGCCCCCAAGACCCTCGACAATCTGCGCCGCGCGCGCCGCATCGCGTGCATCGGCATCGGAAGGCTTGCCCGCCAGCACCCCCGGCCCGGGCACCAGATCGGGTGCGATCTCGGCCAGACCGGCGACGGCAAAGCCGAACTCCTCGAACAGGGCGATCACGGCGCGCAGCGCGGCATCATCGCCCTGCCCGATCGCCCCGATCAGGCGCGGGACCAG
Organism: Paracoccus zhouxuedongae; assembly: GCF_041927815.1. NCBI lineage: Bacteria > Pseudomonadati > Pseudomonadota > Alphaproteobacteria > Rhodobacterales > Paracoccaceae > Paracoccus > Paracoccus zhouxuedongae. The sequence continues at coordinate 74,273 of NZ_JBHFHM010000004.1, read as the reverse complement.
TGATGCGGTACGGGCGTCGAAGGCTTCGGGGTCAAGGCGCGGGCGGCGCACGGCCCCGGCAAAGGTGACGCGGGTGACGCCCATATCCTCAAGTTGCTGCATGAAGGGGACCAGCCGTTCCAGCCGGAACCGGATCGGAACTGCGCCCGCGACATCGCTGGGAAAGCCGTCCATTTCGGCCAGCACCGCATCCGGCCCCAGTTGCGGCCAGAGCGCGGCGGGCAGCGCGCCGGTGCCCGCGATCAGCGCGGTCTTTCCAGGCGCGGTCTTTTCAGGCGGCGTCCGGCTCATCGTGGGGTCAGGAAGGACCGGTCGGACGGCCCCAGGATGAAATCCAGCATCTCGGCCTCAAGCGCGGTGGCGGCGCTGTCGCGCACGGCGCGGGCGGTGTCGCGCATATGGCCTTCGCGCAGGCGCTGGTAAAGCGCGCGCAGTGCTGCGATCTCGGCCTTGTCATGGCCGCGGCGTTTCAGCCCGACCAGGTTCAGCCCGTCCAATTCGCCGCGCGGGCCATGCACCAGGCCATGCGGCAGCACATCGGCGGTCACCATCGACAGCGCGCCGATCATCGCCCCGCGCCCCAGCCGGACGAATTGATGAACGCCCGACAGCCCGCCGACGATCACGTCATCCTCGATCACCACATGGCCCGCGATGGCGACGTGGTTGACGAGGATCACCCGGTTGCCCACGCGGCAATCATGGGCGACGTGGCAGCCCGCCATGAACAGACCGTCATCGCCGATCTCGGTCAGCCCGCCGCCGCCCGCGGTGCCGGGGTTCATGGTGACATGTTCGCGGATCCGGTTGCGCGCGCCGATCACCAGCCGGGTGTCCTCGCCCGCGAATTTCAGATCCTGCGGCACCTCGCCGATCACCGCGAAGGGGAAGATCACCGTGTCTTCGCCGATCTGGGTGTCACCGGTGATGACGACATGGGATTTGACCTCGACCCCGCGCGCCAGCCGCACCTTGGGACCGATGACGGAAAACGGGCCGATGCGCACATCGGGGCCGATCTCGGCGGCCGGATCGACGGCGGCGCGGGGATCGACCTGGGCTGAGGGATGGGCGGCCATGTCAGTCCTGAAGATCCATCATCGCGGTGAACTCGGCCTCGGCGGCCAGTTGACCCTCGACCTTGGCCTGGCCGGTGAACTTCCAGATCTTGCCGCCGCCGCGCAGCACGCTGACATGCAGTTCCAGCACGTCGCCGGGCACCACCTTGCGGCGGAACTTGCATTTGTCGATCGACATGAAGAACGTGTTCAGCGTCCGGTCGATCACATTCATCGAAATGCCGGTGACGATGGCCGAGGTCTGCGCCATCGCCTCGACGATGGTGACGCCGGGCATGATCGGCATGCCGGGGAAATGGCCCTGGAAATGCGGCTCGTTGAAGGTGACGTTCTTGATGCCGACCGCGCCCTGGAACGGCACGATGTCGCGCACCTTGTCGATCAGCAGGAACGGATAGCGATGCGGGATGATGCGCTGGATCAGGGCCAGATCGGCCTCGGTATAGGGGGCGGGTTCGGTCATGGCTTTCCTCGTCAACAGCGAGCGCGCCGGCGCGGCACAGGGTTGATCTGGTGCTAACAAGCGCGCCCCGGCTTGGCAAGGCAGAGGGGGGCGCCAGCCGGGGGATGGCGCCGAACCGGGTTGTTCAGGGCTGCGGCGCGGCGGGCTGGGCATCCGCGGGCGCAGGGGGTGGTGCGGTAGCGGGCGCAGGGATCGGCGGCGCGGCGGACATGCCCGCCATCCCCGGATCCAGGGTTTGCGGGGTGCCTTCGCCGATGCTGTCATTGATGACGCGCACCAGCTCATCGGTCACGTCGATGGCCTGGGCCGAGACGAACACCGACTGCCGATCCAGGATCGCCACCGCGTTGTGATCGGCCATCACCTGCGCAAAGGCGGGCAGCGCGGCATTGAAGAACGCCTTGCGCTCGGCATCGGCCAAGGCTGACAGGCGTTGCGCCTTGGCCTCTTGCTCGCGCCGGATGCGCACCACGGTGTCGTCAAAGGCGGCGGCGGCGGCGCGGAAGTCCTCGGGCGCCATTTCGGCGCGCCGCGTGGTCAGGTCGCGTTCCTGCTGGGCCAGGTCCGCCTCAAGCCGGTCATTCTCGGCGGCCAGCGCCACCCCGTCACGGCCCAGGCTGTCCTGCACCCGCTGATACCACAGCGAGGCTTCATAAAAGGCGACCGGGTCCAGCGTCAGCAGCCCCCCCGCCTGCGCCGGGCCGGGCGTGGCCATGGGCCGGGCCGAGGGCCGGGGGCTGGCGTCCGGTGCGACCAGGCCGGGATCGACCACCTGCGCCATCGCCGGCGCGGCAAGCCATCCCGCGATCAGCGCCAGCCCGATGATCGCCCGCGCCCGCATCCGGGGTCAGAACCGCGTGGTGACGGTCAGTTCAAACCGCTGTTCTTCGTCGTAATCCTGCTTTTTCAGCGCCTTGCCATAGTTCATGCGCAAGGGGCCGATGGGCGTTTCCCAGAACAGCGACACCCCGGCCGAGGCGCGGATCTGGCGGCTGTCATCGACCGCGGTGACACCGGCGGTGTTGTTCAGCCCCCAGATCGTGCCGACATCGGCAAAGACACCGCCGTGGACGCCATATTCCTCGGGCAGGCCGATCGGGAACTCGATCTCGGTGCGCAGCACGGCGAAATAGTTGCCGCCCAGCGCCTCGCCGGTCACGGTATCGCGCGGGCCGATGCCGTTCGGCTTGAAGCTGCGGATCTTGCCGTAGTTGCGGAAGCGGTCGATGATGCGGCTGTTCTGATCGCCCAGCATATGCACCGCGCCGCCTTCCAGTTCGGCGCGCAGCGTCACGTCCTCGCCCCAGACCTTGCGTTCGGCCACGGCCAGGGCGGTGGTGGTGACGGATTTGATGTCACCGCCCAGCCCCGCGAAATCCTGGCCAAAGCGCACCAGGAAACGGGTGCGCGGGTCCAGTTCCTCGCGCTTGGTGTCCCAGGTATAGGTATAGCCAAGCGCCGAGCCGGTGCGGCGACCCTGTTCTGCGATCAGGATCGGGGACGACCCGATATTTTCAGTCTTGTTGCCGTCGCCATCCTTGTCGCCGGTGTCCGGCCCCCAGGCGGTCATGCCGTAGATCTCATCCGAGGCGAGCCGATACCGCAGCGACAGGCGCGAGCGCGCCGACAGCGGAAATTCAAGCGTCGGCTGAAAGCCAAAGCTTTTCGATTTGAACAGCGCATTGTCGCCATCGGTGGTGTTGTACCAGATCTGGAACCCGGCCGAGAGGTCGCGACCCAGGAAATAGGGTTCGGTGAACGACAGGCGCGAATTGTTGTTCGACTTGGCGGTCGACAATTGCACATCGACCTGCTGGCCGCGGCCCAGGAAGTTCGCTTCCGACAGGCCGATGTTGAAGCCAAGGCCCGATCCCGCGCCATAGGTCGCCCCCAGCGTCAGCGAGCCGGTGGGCTGCTCCTCGACGTTCACATCGACGATGACATTGCCCGGTTGGGTGCCGTCGCGGGCATCGACCTGCGCATCGGCGAAATAGCCAAGCGCGCGGATGCGGGCGGCGGCATTGCGGATTTCGCGCGCGTTCAGCGGGTCGCCCTCGACGGTGCGGAACTGGCGGCGGATGACCTCATCCAGGGTGGCGGTGTTGCCCTCGATGTCGATGCGTTCCACAAAGACGCGCGGGCCACGGGTCAGCACGAAGGTCAGGTCCAGAAGGCCGTTGGCGTCATCCCGCGTCAGGCGCGGTTCGATGGCGATGAAGTTCAGCCCCTTTTGCAGGGCGACCGCCTCCATCCGGGTGATGGTCACGTCGATCGCCTCGGGCGAATAGATGCTGCCCGCGCGCACCCGTGTTTCGGGGGCGAAATCGGCGGCATTGACGCCCTGGACCTCGGAGACGGTATTGACGTTGCGGATGCGGAACTGCTGGCCTTCTTGTACCGAGAAGGTGACGAAGGTGGCGTCACGTTCGCGCGCGACCTCGGGGGCGACGGCATCGACCTTGAAGTCGATATAGCCGCGCGAGCGATAGAAATCGGTCAGCAGCTTCTTGTCCAGCTCAAGCCGTTCGGGGATCAGCGTGTCGCGCTGGATGAAGGTGCGCAACAAGCCGGCCTGTTTGGTGGCCAGCACCTGCCGCAGGCGGCGATCGGAAAAGGCGCGGTTGCCGGTAAAGCTGATGCGTTCGTTTTCGACGACCTTGCCCTCGGCGATCTCGAACACCAGATCGACGCGGTTGCCGTCGCGGCGGATGATCTTGGGCGTGACCTGCGCGGCCAGTCGCCCGCTTTCGGCATAGATCTTGGCGATGGCGGCGGCATCGGCCTCGGCCTGGGCAGGAGAATAGACCCGCCGCGCGCGCGAGGTGACGATCTCGGCCAGCTTGTCATCCTTCAGCTTCCGGTTGCCCTCGAAGTTGATGATGTTGATCGTCGGGTTCTCGACCACGCGGATGACCAGCGTGCCGCCCTGCGGGATCGCCTCGACCGACTGGAACAGGCCCGAGTTCTGCAACCGCTGAACCGCATCGTTCACATCGCCCGCCGACAGCGCGGCGCCGCGCTGGATCCCGGCATAGGTGATGATCGTCGCAGGCTCGATCCGCTGCGCGCCCTCGATCTTGAGGTTGGAAAAGCTGTAGCTTTGCGCCACCGCGATCGCCGGGGTGATGGCGGGCATCAGCGCCACACTGCCCGCCAAAATCGCTGCGTGAAGTTTCGCCTTGGCCGAAGCCGGGTTCCTGGCCTGCATCTGTCCCTCCGCGCGGCGCGAAATCATTGCCAACGGGTTAGCCCGAACCGCCCCCCTTGTCAAAAGGCTGGGCGGGTCGGCGGATCACTTTCGCACATGGCGCGGCGCGCCGGTCAGCGGCAGCGGAAGTCGTTGACCAGGCCGAAGATCATCAGCGTCAGGATCAGCGCCAGACCGATGCGCATCAGCATCTCGCGCGCGTGCTCGCTGGCGGGGCGGCCGGTCACGGCCTCCCATGCGTAAAAGGCCAGGTGGCCGCCATCCAGCACCGGGATCGGCAACAGGTTCAGAAAGCCGACCGCGACCGACAGCACCGCGATAAAGACGACAAAGTTCGCCGCCCCCGCCTGCGCCGCCGCACCCGAGCTTTCGGCGATGGTGACCGCGCCGCGCAGGTTGCACGACGAAATCGCCCCGGTCATCATGTTCCACAGCCCCGACAGCGATTGCGCCACGATGTCATAGGACCGCGCAACGCCGATCCCCATCGCCTCGGTCAGGGTGGTCGGGCGGGTCGCGGGGGTAAAGAACAGATCACCCGAAATGCCGATCAGCCAGCGCGTTTCAAAGCCGCCACCCACGCTGGGCAGATCGGTGCGCCGCGCCGACAGGGTGGTGTCGAACACCTGCCCCTGCCCCGCGCCAAGGCCGGGATCAGGGCGCCAGACGGTCAGGGTGATCGGCGCGCCCTCGCTGGCCTCGACATGGGCGCGCAGGTCGTCAAAGCCGGTCAGCGGCTGGCCACCGGCGGCGGTGATGACGTCGCCCTCGCGCAGGCCGGCGGCGGCGGCGGCGGAACCGGGCGCCACGCCGCTGGCGCGCAGGGGCGTGATCGGCGGGCCCTGGACCTGGCGTTCCTGGCCGTCACGGCTGATCGTGTAAAGGCGGCTGGCGGCGGCGGGCAGGCGCGCCTCGGCGCCGGCCAGATCGGCGTAGCTTGCGACCGGCAGGCCATCGACCGCCAGGATCTGATCGCCCGCCATCACCCCGCCGCTGCCGCCGGGCAGGTCGGCCAGGCTGTCGATGGTGACCTGATCGGTGGCGGTGCCGACCCACAACGCTACCCCGGCAAACAGCAGGATCGCGGTGATGAAGTTGAAGACCGGCCCGGCGGCAACGGTCGCCGTCCGCGCCCACAGCGGTGCGCCCTCCAGCGTGGCGCGACGCTCGGCCGGTGACATCGCCGCCACCGCCGCATCATCACCCCCCATCGAGGCCGGATCGGCATCGCCGCGAAACTTGACATAACCCCCCAGCGGGATCGCGGCGATCTGCCAGCGTGTGCCGTGGCGGTCAGTGCGTGAGGCAAGGCGCGGTCCGAAGCCGATGGAAAACACATCCGCCTTGATCCCCGACCAGCGGCCGATGATGTAATGGCCGAACTCATGGATCGCCACGATCACCGACAGCGCCAACACGAAGGCCACGATGGTGAACACAAGGCTGCCGAATTGCGGCACAAGATCGGTGGGCATCGGATCGGTCCTTTCAGGCAAGGCGCGGGCGGTTGCGCGTCAGGCGGCCAGCGTCGGGCGGTTCTGGGTCAGGCGGTTCTGCTTCAGGCGGGCAACATCACGCCATGGGCATGGGCGCGCGCGCGCCCGTCCCAGTCCCGGATCATATCAAGGCTGGCGGGCGCGCTGCCAACCCCCGGAGCCGCGCACAAGGCGGTGAGCGTGTCCTCTACGACCCGGTTCATGTCCAGAAAGCCGATCTGACCGGCGATGAAGCGATCCAGCGCGGCCTCTTTCGCGGCGTTGAAGATGGTGCCGGCCATGCCGCGCGCGGCCATCACCGCGCGGGCCAGCCGCAGCGCGGGCCAGCGGTTGTCATCGGGCGCGCGGAAGGTCAGGCGGCCCAGCGCGGCCAGATCCAGCGGCGCGACCGGCAGCGGGCGGCGGTCGGGCCAGTTCAGCGCAAAGCCGATGGCATGGCGCATGTCGGGCGCGCCCAGATGCGCCAGCACGCCGCCATCGTGATGGGCCACCAATGCGTGAACGATGGATTCGGGATGGACCAACACCTTGATCCGGTCCGGGTCGATGCCGAAATATTCGCGCGTTTCAATGACTTCCAGCGCCTTGTTAAACATGGATGCGCTGTCGATGGTGATCCGCTGGCCCATGGCCCAATTGGGATGGGTGCTGGCCTCGGCCACGGTCGCCTTTGCCAGCCGTTCCATCGGCCAGTCCCGGAACGCCCCGCCCGAGGCGGTGATCGTGATGCTGGCCACATCGCGCGCGTCCTGGCCCGCAAGTGCCTGAAAGATCGCGGAATGTTCGCTGTCGACCGGCAGGATGCGGGCGCCGTGGCGCGCGGCCATCTCCATCAGCAACGGGCCTGCGGTCACCAGGCTTTCCTTGTTCGCAAGCGCCAAAGTGGTGCCGTGGCGCAGCGCCTGAAGGCCCGGCGCCAGCCCTGCCACGCCGACAATCGCGGACATGATCCAATCGGCGGGGCGGTCGGCAGCCTCGATCAGCGCGGCCTCGCCCGCCGCCGCCTCAATGCCGCTGCCAGAAAGCGCGGCGCGCAGATCGTCCAGCAGATCGTCATGGCAGGTCACCGCGACCTCGGCCCGCAGCGCACGCGCCATCTGCGCCAGCCGCGCGATATTGCGCCCGCCGGTCAGCGCGACGGTGTGAAACGCCGCCGGGCCGCCCTGCCGCATCAGCAGATCAAAGGTGGATTCCCCGATCGACCCGGTGGCCCCGAACACCGACACCCGCCGCATGGATCAGCCCCCGAACTGCGGCATCAGCCCGGCCAGCGACAAAAGGTAAACCGTCATCGCCGCGCCGATCACCGCATCGAACCGGTCCAGAAAGCCGCCATGGCCGGGGATCAGGTTCGAGCTGTCCTTGACGCCCGCGCGCCGCTTCATCGCGCTTTCGGCAATGTCGCCCATCTGCCCGGCAAAGGCCACGACGACCGAGACCGGCACGATGGCCCAGCCGACCAGCCCCGCGATGGCGAAGCCTAGCCCCACCAGTGCCGCGCCGACCCAACCCGCGACGGTTCCCGACCAGGTTTTCTTGGGGCTGACGCTGGGCCAGAACTTCGGCCCGCCAAGCGCTCGCCCGGCCAGATAACCCATCACATCCGAAGCCACGACGACGCCGATCAGCCAGCCGACGGCCGCCAGCCCCTCGACCTGGCCGCCCTGTTCGCGCAGCGCGGTGATGACAAAGGCGGTGACGGCGATGGCGGCGGCGTAAAGCGGCGCGGTCAGGCGCAGCGCCGGGCCAGCGGCATGGCCCGCGACGAAGGGCGCGGCTACCACAGGGATCAGCAACGCCAGCCGCGCGTCAAAGAACAGCGCGATGCCCAGGCCCACCGCCATCGCCCCCGCGCCGATCAGCGCCTGACCGCGATCGGGGTCGCCCCAGGCGGAATGCGTCATGCGGATCAGTTCCCACATCATCGCGGCCCCGGCGACCAGCACCACCAGCCGCAGCCAGACGCCGCCCAGCCAAATGCCCGCGCCGCCCACCGCGATCATCACCAGGGCCGAGATCAGCCGTGGCCCCAGGTCGTGCCAGATCCCCGCCCGCCCGGTCATGCCGCGCCAAACCGGCGGTCGCGGCCGCCAAAGCGGGCCAGGATCGCGGCCAGTTCGACCGGGGTGAAATCCGGCCACAGGATCTGCGTGAACTCATATTCCGAATAGGCCGACTGGAACGGCAGAAAGTTCGAGGTCCGCGTCTCGCCCGAGGTGCGGATCACCAGATCGGGGTCGGGAATGTCGGCGGTATCCAGGCGCGCGGCAAGCGCCGCCTCGGTGCAATCGGCCGCCGCGAGACGCCCGGCGGCCACATCGGCGGCCAGCCGGGCGGCGGCGCGGGCGATCTCATCGCGGCCGCCGTAATTGATGGCGACGGTCAGGTTCAACCGGGTATTGGCCGCGGTGCGCGCCTCGATCCCGGCCATCAGCTTTTGCAGCTTGGGGTCCAGCCGTTCGCGCGCGCCGATGAAACGCATCCGCACGCCTTCGGCGGCCATGCCGTCGGCCTCACGTTCGATATAGCGGGCGAAGATCGCCATCAGGCCCAGCACTTCCTCGGTCGAGCGCTTCCAGTTCTCGGTCGAGAAGGCGTAGACGGTCAGCCATCTGACGCCCAGATCGGGACAGGCGCGGACGATCTGCTTGACCCGTTCGGCGCCGCGACGGTGGCCGACCAGACGCGGCCAGCCGCGCATCTTGGCCCAGCGGCCGTTGCCATCCATGATGATGGCGACATGGCCCACGCCGTAATCGACCGCCCCGTTGCCGGGGCCTGTCGCTGTCGCGGGATCTGCGGCGGGTTTCGGTGACAAGATGGTGTCAGACCTGCATGATTTCGGCTTGCTTGCCGTCCAGCGCCTTGTCGACCAGGCCGATGTGCTTGTCGGTCAGTTCCTGCACCTCGTCGGCCCACATCTTCTGATCGTCCTCGGACATGCCGGCGGCCTTGGCCTTCTTGATCTGGTCCATGCCGTCGCGGCGCACGTTGCGGATGGCGACGCGGGCATGTTCGGCATATTGCGCGGCGACCTTGGTCAGTTCGCGGCGGCGTTCCTCGTTCAGTTCGGGGATCGGCAGCATGATGATCGTGCCGTTCAACTGCGGGTTGATGCCCAGGCCGGATTCGCGGATCGCCTTTTCGGCCTTGGCGACCAGCCCCTTGTCCCAGATGTTGATGGTGACCATGCGCGGTTCGGGCACGTTGATCGTGCCGATCTGGTTGATCGGGGTCGGGCTGCCATAGGCGTCAACCATGATCGGTTCCACCATCGTGGCCGAGGCGCGGCCGGTGCGCAGCGTGCCGAATTCGTGCTTCAGCGCAGTCATGGCGCCGTCCATGCGGCGGGTCAGGTCGTCGATGTCGATCATCAGGTCGTCGGACATGGCCTTGTCTTTCCTTGCGTCGGTCGGGGCGCGGGGCGCGCGCGGGCGCCCCCGTTTGCTGCGGCTTTAGCGCGCTTTGCGGCGGAATGATAGTTTGATGACGCCGGGTGGCGGGGAAATCCGCCGCCCGCCGCCCGCCTCCTGGCCCCCTATAGCCGATAGATCGCGGCGAACTTGGTCGCCAGATCCTCAAGCAGCGGCGCTTCCGAGATCGGCGCGCCGGTCACACGGGTGATCAGGTCGCGCGGGGCGTAAAGCGCGCCGTGGCGTTGCAGGTTCTCGCGCAGCCATTCGGTCGCGGGCGTGGCATCGCCGCGCGCCAGATGATCGTCCAGATCCGGCACCGCCGCGCGCAAGGCCCGGTTCAGGCAGCCGGCATAGACATTGCCCAGGCTGTAGGTCGGGAAATAGCCGAACAGCCCCACCGACCAATGCACATCCTGCAACATCCCATGCGCGGGACGGTCCACCGCCACGCCGAAATCACGCAGGAAGCGGGCGTTCCAGGCCTCTTCCAGATCGTCGGTATCCAGTCGGCCCGCGATCAGATCGCGTTCCAGATCAAAGCGCATCATCACGTGCAGGTTGTAATGCAGCTCATCAGCCTCGGTGCGGATGAAGCCGGGGACGACGCGGTTGACGGTGGCGTGGAAGGCATCGGCATCGGCCACGCCGAAATCGCCAAAGGCTTCGGTCATGCGCTGGAACAGCCAACCGGTGAAGGGGGCGGAGCGGCCAAGCTGGTTTTCATAGATCCGGCTTTGGCTTTCATGCACCCCCATGCTGACGCCGCGCCCCAGCGGCGTGAAGCCGTAATCCTGATCGACGCCCAGTTCATAGCTGGAATGGCCGACCTCATGGATGGTGGAATAGATGCAGTTGAACGGTTCGCGTTCCACCACCCGCGTGGTGATGCGGCTGTCGTTGAACCGGCCAGAGCTGAACGGATGCACCGCCAGATCCATGCGTCCGCGCGTCCAGTCATAGCCAAAGGCGGTGGCGCATTGGCGGGCAATGCGCAGTTGGGTGTCTTGCGCAAAGGTGTGGTCCAGCGCGGCGGGCTGGTGATCGGCGCCCAGCACCGCCTCGCGCAGGGCGACAAGGCGGGGGCGCATCGCGTCAAAGATCGCCGCGATCTCGGCCTGGCTGGTGCCGGGTTCGTAATCATCCAGCAGGGCGTCATAGGGATCGCCACCGCCGAAACCGGCGGCGACCAGTGCCTGCGCCTCTTCGCGTTTCAGGGCCAGCACCTGATCCAGCGTCGGCAGGAAATCGGCGGGGCGGTCGGCGGCGCGGGCCTCGGCCCAGATGCCCTGCGCAAGCGATGTGGTGCGCGCCAGCTCGGCGGCCAGCCGCGCCGGGATCGCCTGCGCGCGGCCCAGATCGCGGGCCATCAGATGCAGGATCCGCGCACCCTGTTCGTCGGGCGCTTCGGCGCGGTCCAGCCATTCGGCCAGCCGGGGATCGCTGCGGCGTTCATGCAGGACGGATTCGATGGCGGCCATTTCCTCGGCCCGCTGCGCGGTCGCGCCGCGCGGCATCATCGTTTCCTGATCCCATCCCAGCCGTTCAGCGATCATCGAGAGCGCCTCGGTGCCGCGCTGAAAGGCCATCAATTCGTCGAATGCGGTCATGGCTTACGCCCCCCGGATGGATTGAACGACAGGATAGGCGGCACGGTGGCGGGCGCGCAGGATCAAGACCCACAGGGCGACCGCGCCCAACTGATGCGCCAGCCCAAGCGCCAGCGGGGCGCCGTGCAGCACGGTGACGATGCCAAGCGCCGCCTGCACCCCCGCCATCAGCGCGGCCAGCCCAAACGCCGCACGGGTCAGCGGATGCGACGAGGACCGCGCCCGCCACCAGACGGCGACCGCCCCCGCCAGCAGCAGATAGCCCGCGATGCGGTGGATGAACTGCACGGTCGCAGGATTGTCGATCAGATTGCGCCAGACCGGGCTTTCCGACCACATGTCGGCGGGGATCAGCCGCCCGCCCATCCAGGGCCAGTCGGTATAGCCGCGTCCGGCGTCGATCCCGGCGACCAGCGCACCCAGGATGATCTGCACGAAGGCCAGATGCATCAGCCCGGTGGCCGCGCCGAACAGCCGCCGTTCACCGGCACGGCGGGCCTGGATCAGCGCAGCCTCGGGTCGCGCGAGGTGCAGCACATACCACGCGATCAGCCCCAGGATGACGAAGGCCAGCCCCAGGTGCACCGCCAGCCGAGTCGAGGCGACCGCCACCGCATCGCTGTTCGTCAGCCCCGAGGCGACCATCCACCAGCCGATCGCCCCCTGCGCGCCGCCCAGCAGGCCAAGGCCCAGCAGGCGCGGCGTCCAGCCCGGCGGAATACGGCGCGTGGCCCAGAAAAAGACAAAGCCCACGGCCCAGACCAGGCCGACCACGCGGCCCAGTTGCCGGTGGCCCCATTCCCACCAATAGATCGACTTGAACCCGGCCAGATCCATGTTCGGATTCAGGTTCTGGAACTGCGGGCTGGCCTGATATCTGGCAAACTCGGCCTGCCAGTCGGCGTCGCTCAGCGGCGGCACGGCACCGGTCACGGGCCGCCATTCGGTGATCGACAGGCCCGAATCGGTCAGCCGCGTGGCCCCGCCCACGGCGATCATCGCCACCACCAGCACGAACAGCACGATCAGCCAGGCCCGGATCGCGCCGCGTGCGCCCTTGGGGCGGGCGTCGATCATGCCGGTCTGCGCCAACGGGCGCGGGCTGTCGCCGACCTCTTGAAAGATCGCGCGGGGGGCGCTGCCGGATTTAGGCTTGAGGCTCATCTTCTGCCGTCCTGTTGTCGATGCTGCTGCCGGGTGGCGCGACACTAGGCCCGGCCCCGGCCAGAGGCAAGTTCGGCCATCCTGTTTGGGCGGGGCCTACAGCACCGCCTCGAGCGCGGCCATCAGGCGGGCGATGTCATCCGTGGTGGTATAATGGGTGAAGGACAGGCGCAGCACGCCCTGATCGGGATCGACCCCCAGGGCACGCAGCGCGCGAACGGCATAGAAATGCCCCGCGCCCGCGTCGATCCCCTGCCCGGCCAGGGCGGCGACAACGGGCAGCGGATCTCGGCCAAGGTCGACGGCAAAGGTCGGCGCCCGGCCCTGCGGCGCGGATGGTCCCAGCAGGCGCAGATCGCTGCGGCCCTTCAGCCAGTCGCACAGCGGAGCCATCAGCGCGATTTCATGATCGCGCATCAGATCATGCACCCTCGCCGCCCGCGCCAAGGGCGGGGCCGGGTCGTCGAAATGGTGCGCATCCAGCGCGTCGATATAGTCCGCGATGCCCGCGCAGGCCGCGACCTGGGCGTGATCGGGACCGGCGGGGGTAAAGCGCTTGTATGCCACATCGGCGTTGAAATAATGCCCCTGCGCGGGCAGGCGGCGCGCCAGATCGCGACGGATCGCCATGATCCCCTGATGCGGGCCATAGGTCTTGTAGGCCGAGAACAGATAGATGTCGGCCCCCAGCGATGGCAGGTCAGGCAGGCCATGGGGCGCATAGCTGACGCCATCGACACAGACGAACGCCCCCGCCGCATGGGCCATGGCGGCGATGGTGGCCACCGGGTTCACCTGTCCCACGACATTGGAACAATGCGGAAAGGCGACCAGCCGCACCCGGCCATCGGCCAGCAGCGCGGCCAGCCGGTCGGGGTCCAGATTTCCGGTCGCGGGGTCCATGCGCCATTCGCGGATCTCGACCCCCTCATCGCCCAGACGCCGCCACGGCCCCGAGTTCGCCTCGTGGTCCTGATCGGTCACGACGATGGCGGCACCCGGTTCCAGCCCCTGCCGAAAGGCCTGCGCCAGCACATAGGTGTTGGCCGTGGTCGAGGGGCCAAAGGACAGCTCATCGCCCTCGATCCCCATCAGCGCGGCCAGCCGGGCGCGGGCCTGGTCCATCTCATCGCCCGCGGCGCGGCTGGCCGGAAAGGGGTAATAGGGCTGCACCTTGCGGGCACGGTAGAACCGCGCCAGCCGGTCGATCACCTGCCGACAGGCATAGCTGCCCCCGGCGTTTTCCATGAACACCCGCCCCGCCAGCGTGGGTTCCGCAAAGGCCGGAAACTGGGCGCGGGCGAAATCGACATCCAGCACCGGGCGGGGATGAGGTTTTGGGGGATGAGGTTTGGGGGGATGGGCGGTCATCGGGGCCTCCTGTCGCGGCCAGCATCGCGCGCCGCCGCGGCGGGCGCAAGCGGGTCACGAAAGCCCTTGCGGGACGGGCGGCACGATTCTAGCCTTTCGCCCGACCGACAGCCCCAGCACAAGGATTTGCGATGAAACTGCGTCACCTTCTGGCTGCCACCGCGATCAGCCTGACCGCCCTTCCGGCGCTGGCCGCCGACCCCGAATTGCTGGTCTTTGACTGGGCCGGGTTCGAGGTGCCGGGCCTGGCCGAGGCCTATAAGGAAAAGCACGGCGATTACCCCACCTATGCGTTCTTCGGCGATGATGACGAGGCCTTTCAAAAGGTGTCCTCGGGGTTCAAGGCCGATGTGGCCCATCCCTGTTCGCAGATGGTGTCCAAATACCGCGACGCCGGGCTGATCGAACCCTGGGATGAGGCGCGCCTGCCCGCGCTTGCCGATCTGGACCCCAAGTTCCTGGAATCCAAGGTGTTCAAGGATGATGGCGGGCTGTGGTTCATCCCGACCGACTGGGGCGCCGTCGGCATCGCCTATAACAAGGACGAAGTGCCGGTCGAGGACGTGGCCAGCCTGGCGGTCTTTACCAATCCGAAATACCAGGGCCGAACCTCGCTGCCCGACAGTTCGGATGATGTCTGGTCGCTGGCCTATCTGGCGACCGGCGTCAGCGACTGGACCAATGTCACCGAAGACCAGTTCGCCGCCGCCGCCGCCTGGCTGCGCGAGGCGCACAAGAATGTCCGCAGCTATTGGGCCGACCCGTCCGAGCAATCGCAGCTGATGGCCTCGGGCGAGGTGCTGGTGGCCTGGTCGTGGAATGACGGCGTGACCTATTTGCAGGCCGACAATTTCCCGGTGGGCTTCCAGCGCGAGGCGACCGAGGGTTCGTCCAGCTTCATCTGCGGTTACGTCAACCTGAAGGGCGGGCCGGGCAGCGAGGACAAGGCCTATGATTTCATGAACTCGTGGCTGCGCCCGGAATCGGGCCAGGCACTGATTGATGCGATCGGCTATGGCCATACCTCGACCAAGGCGATGGCGACGCTTGACCCCGAGCAGGTGAAGACCGCCGGTCTGATCGATGTGTCGGTGCCGGTGCTGGAGCAGTTGCCGAACGATCCGGCGCTGCGCGAGCGGCAACTGGCCGAGTTTGAAAAGATCAAGGCCGGGTTCTGATCCGGTCAGGTCTGGCAAGGGGCGCCCCACGGGGCGCCCTTTGTCATTGCCGCATGGGGGGCTTTGCCTCCCCTTGCGCCTGCGGCCCATCCCCTCAGGATATTTCAGCCAAGAAGAAAGCGCGATCGAGTGCTTGCCGGGGGCGGCGGGGCGTGGTCAGATGCGATCATGACCGAGCCTGCGATCAATGTGCTGGGGGGGCCGCTGCGTCCCTGTTCGATGGACCCGCTGACCGGGTTCTATCGGGATGGATCGTGCAACACCGGGGCCGAGGATCGTGGCCGCCATACGGTGTGCGCGATCATGGATGCCGAGGCTTTGGCGATGTCGGCCTATCTGGGCAATGACCTGTCGACGCCGCGCCCGGAATACCGCTTTGCCGGATTGAAGCCGGGCGATCGCTGGTGCCTGTGCGCGGCGCGGTTCCTGCAACTCGTCGATGAGGGCGCGGCCCCGCGCGTGGTGCTGGAGGCGACGCACCGCCGCGCGCTGGAGGTGATCCCGATCGAACAATTGCGCCGGTTTGCCCATGACGCCGAGGACTGACCCACGCGCGCTTGTCGCGCTGTTCATGGCCAGCGCGCTGCCGGTGATGGCGGGCGATCTGGCGATCCGCCCCGAGGATCAGGCGCGGCTGGACGCCCTGCCCGCCAGTTTCGGCGCCGCGATGATCGAGGCCTATGCCGGGGGCAATCCCGATGATCTGGCCGCCGTCGCACGGGTGATGGCGGGGCCTGCGCGGGCGGTGGGCCTGCGCGATCTGGCCGGGGACTGGACCTGCCGGGTGATCAAGATCGGCGGCATCACCCCGATCACCGTCTATGACAGCTTTCGTTGCCGGATCGGCGCGGATGGCAGCTTTGAAAAGCTGACCGGATCGCAGCGCACGCGCGGCAGGATCACCCAACAGGACGACGCGCTGATCTATCTGGGCACCAGCTTTGTCGCGGGAGAGGTCGCGCCGGATTATGCCAGCTTGCCGCCGGTGACCGACCCGAACGCCCTGCCCCAGCATTTTCCCGATGTGGCGCGGGTCGAAAGCGCCGGTCCCGACCGGGCGCGGATGCTGTTCCCCGCGCCCTGGCTGGAAAGCCGGTTCAATCTGCTGGAGCTGACGCGCTAAGTGCGGATGTCGACGCCCAGGTGTCTGGCGACGGTGAAGATGTCCTTGTCGCCGCGGCCGCACATGTTCATCACGATCAGATGGTCGCGCGGCAGGTCGGGGGCGATCTTCATCACATGGGCAAGTGCGTGGCTGGGCTCCAGCGCGGGGATGATGCCCTCGGTCGCGCAGCAAAGCTGGAACGCCTTCAGCGCCTCGGCATCGGTGATGCTGACATATTCGGCGCGGCCCACATCATGCAGCCAGGCATGTTCCGGCCCGATGCCGGGGTAGTCGAGACCGGCCGAAATCGAGTGCCCCTCAAGGATCTGGCCATCGGCGTCTTGCAGCAGATAGGTGCGGTTGCCGTGCAGCACGCCGGGACGGCCGCCCGACAGGCTCGCGGCATGTTCGTTGCGATCGTCGACGCCGTGGCCGCCGGCCTCGACCCCGATGATGCGAACATTGGCGTCATCCAGGAACGGGTAGAACAGCCCCATGGCGTTCGAGCCGCCCCCGATCGCGGCGACCAACGTGTCGGGCAGCCGCCCCTCGGCGCGCTGGATCTGGTCACGGGTTTCCTTGCCGATGATCGACTGGAAATCACGCACCATCGCCGGATAGGGATGCGGGCCGGCGACCGTGCCGATGCAATAGAACGTGTCGCGGACATTGGTCACCCAGTCGCGCAGCGCATCGTTCATCGCATCCTTCAACGTGCCGCGACCGCTGGTGACCGGCACCACCTCGGCCCCCAGCAGGCGCATGCGGAACACGTTCGGGGCCTGACGTTCGACATCGGTCGCGCCCATGTAGACGACGCATTTCAGGCCGAACTTAGCGCAGACCGTGGCGGTGGCAACGCCATGCTGCCCCGCGCCGGTTTCAGCGATGATGCGCGTCTTGCCCATGCGGCGCGCCAGCAGGATCTGGCCCAGCACATTGTTGATCTTGTGCGCGCCGGTGTGGTTCAGCTCATCGCGCTTCATGTAGATCTTGGCGCCGCCCAGGTGGCGGGTCAGGCCTTCGGCAAAGTAAAGCGGGCTGGGGCGGCCGACGTAATGGGTCCACAGATCGTCCATCTCGGCCCAGAAGCTGTCGTCGGTCTTGGCCTTTTCATATTCGGCCTCAAGCGCCAGGATCAGCGGCATCAGCGTTTCCGCGACAAAGCGGCCGCCGAAGATGCCGAAGCGGCCATGCGCGTCGGGCCCAGAGGTGAAGCTGTTGGGGCGATCGGTGATGGGGGCGGTCATGGGGCGGCCTTTGGTTGTTTGGTCCGGCTTACCGGCTGGCGCGCGGGGCGTCCAGCGTCCGGTCCGAGTATTTGGGAACAGAAGAAGCTAAAGCCGTTTCTTGTAGCCGATATGGCTGGGGGCGTAGCCCAGCCGTTCGTAGAAACGATGCGCCTCGCTGCGCGCCGCATTGCTGGTGAATTGCAGCAGCGCGCAACCGGCGGCACGGGCGCGGGATTCGGCATCACCCATCAGCGCCGCACCATGGCCCTGGCCGCGCAAGGCGCGGGCGACGCGCACCCCCTCGATCTGGGCGCGGCGGGCGGCACTCAGCGACAGGCCCGAGATGAAGGTGATCTGATAGCAGGCCACCACCTGCCCGGCCTGCTCACCGACGATCAGATGGTTCGCGCCCGCGTCCTGCATGGCGTCGAAGGCGGCAAGGTAGGGGGCGGGGTCGGCGGCCTCGCGCGTGGCACCCAGCACGTCGTCGGCCAGCAGCGCGATGACGGCGGGGATATCGGCGCGGGTGGCAGGGCGAAAGGCGATCATGCGCGGGCGGCGGCGATGAAATCCGCGATACGGGTGGCGTCCTTGACGCCCGGCGCGGTTTCGACGCCGGATGACACGTCGAGCTGGCGCGCGCCGGTCAGGCGGATCGCCTCGGCGACATTGGCGGGGGTCAGGCCGCCAGCCAGCATCCAGGGGCGCAGGAAGCGGCGGTTGGCGATCAGCCGCCAGTCAAAACTGACGCCATTGCCGCCGGGCAGATCGGCGCCCGGCGCGGGCTTGGCGTCGATCAGCAACTGGTCGGCGACGGTGCCGTAATCGATCAGGCGCGGCAGATCGTCCGGCCCGGCGATGCCCACCGCCTTCATCACGGGCAGGCCGAAGCGGGCGCGGACCTCGGCCACGCGGGCGGGCGTTTCGGTGCCGTGCAGTTGCAGCATGTCAATGGCGACGTGATCAGTGATCGCGGCCAGCGTCGCGTCATCGGCATTCACCGTCAGCGCGACCTTGATGACGCCGGGCGGCACCATCAGCGCCAGATCGCGCGCAAGATCCGGGCTGACGTGGCGGGGGGATTTGGCAAAGAAGACAAAGCCCAGATAGCTGGCCCCGGCCTCGACCGCCGCGCGAAGGGTGGTGGGGTCGGTCAGCCCGCAGATCTTGACGCGCACCGGCCCGGCATCGACCGGGCGCGTGACGAAGGCCGAAGCCGGCCTGCGATCACCGCTCATTCAGCAGGGCCAGGATGTCGTCGCGGCTTTTCTGCTCGGCAGGCAGGGTGTTGCGCGTCTCGGCCAGTTGCTGACGGGTGCGCTGCAACTCGGCCTGGGTGCGCGCCGCCTCGGCCCGCTGGCCGTATTCGCGCAGCCATTCCCAGACGAGGCCGATGACGAGGCCCAGCAGAACCGACATCAGGATGACCAGGAACAAGGGCATCCGCACCGACCAGTCAACGCCGATCCAAGCGGCCAAGGTGGCCGGCATCGCCTCCAGCAGGACCATCTCGCGGTTGGCGAAGGCCATGCCCAGAAGGACGATCAGCAAGGCCCCCAGAATCACCAGGTTCAACACACGCAGCATCGGGGTCTGTCCTTTCGGCGGTCGGCTATTCGGCGTTCAAACGGTCGCGCAAGAGCTTGCCGGTCTTGAAGAACGGCACATGCTTTTCGTCCACCGGAACGCTTTCGCCGGTGCGCGGGTTCCGCCCGGTGCGGGCATCGCGGCGCTTCACGGAAAACGCGCCAAAGCCGCGCAATTCGACCCGTTCGCCGCGCGCCAGGGCCTCGGTGATTTCATCGAAGATCGTGGCGACGATCCGTTCCACATCGCGCTGGAACAGATGCGGATTGGCTTCGGCGACTTTCTGGATCAGTTCGGATCGGATCATGGTCTTCCCTGTCGCAACGGTGACGGCCCTTGTGGCCGGGCCAAAGTGTCCACAAAAGGTATAAATAGCCTCTTGCGGCGCAAAGACAACTAGCATGACGCCGGGTTTCGGCCAAGAAAAACCCCGCCCCGGACACGCCGGGACGGGGAAAAAAGTTTGGTCAGGCCAAAATCCGCTTAGCGGTTCTTCAGCGCCGCACCCAGGATGTCGCCCAGCGAGGCACCGGCATCCGAGGAACCATACTGTTCCACGGCTTCCTTTTCCTCGGCGATTTCGCGCGCCTTGATCGACAGGCCCAGACGGCGGGTCTTGGTGTCGATATTGGTGACGCGGGCGTCAACGTGATCGCCGACCTGGAAACGCTCGGGGCGCTGATCCTGACGGTCGCGGGCCAGATCGCTGCGGCGGATGAACGACTTGGCGCCGTTGTATTCCACCTCGATGCCGCCATCCTCGATCGCCGTCACGGTGACGGTGATGACCGAGCCGCGCTTCACGCCCTCGACGGCCTCGGCCATCTGGTCGTTTTCCAGCGCCTTGATCGACAGGCTGATGCGCTCTTTCTCGACATCGACTTCGGTGACGACGGCTTTCACCATGTCGCCCTTGCGATAGTCCTGGATGGCTTCCTCACCGCGACGATCCCACGACAGATCCGACAGGTGGACCATGCCGTCGATGTCCTGGTCGAGGCCGACGAACAGACCGAATTCGGTGATGTTCTTGACTTCGCCTTCGATGACGGTGCCTTCCGGGTGGGTTTCGGCAAAGACTTCCCACGGGTTGCGCATGGTCTGCTTCAGACCCAGCGACACGCGGCGCTTGGCTTCGTCGATTTCCAGAACCATGACGTCGACTTCCTGGCTGGTCGAGACGATCTTGCCGGGATGGACGTTCTTCTTGGTCCAGGACATTTCCGAAACGTGAACCAGACCTTCGACACCGGCTTCCAGTTCGACGAACGCGCCGTAATCGGTGATGTTGGTCACGCGGCCCTTGTGCACCGATTCAATCGGGAACTTGGCAGCGACCGAATCCCACGGGTCGTTCTGAAGCTGCTTCATGCCCAGCGAAATGCGGTGGGTTTCCTTGTTGATCTTGACGACCTGAACCTTGACGGTCTCGCCGATCGACAGGATTTCCGACGGGTGGTTGACGCGGCGCCAGGCCATGTCGGTGACGTGCAGCAGGCCGTCGACGCCGCCCAGGTCAACGAAGGCACCGTATTCGGTGATGTTCTTGACCACGCCGTCGACGATCTGACCCTCGGTCAGGTTGCCGATGACTTCGGCGCGCTGTTCGGCGCGGCTTTCTTCCAGGATGGCGCGGCGCGACACGACGATGTTGCCACGGCGGCGGTCCATCTTCAGGATCTGGAACGGCTGCTTCAAACCCATCAGCGGGCCGGCGTCACGCACCGGGCGGACGTCAACCTGGCTGCCGGGCAGGAATGCCACGGCGCCGCCCAGATCGACGGTGAAGCCACCCTTGACGCGGCCGAAGATGGCGCCGTCGACGCGCTCTTCTTTCGCATAGGCCTGCTCCAGGCGATCCCAGGCTTCTTCGCGGCGGGCTTTCTCGCGCGAGATGACAGCTTCGCCACGGGCGTTTTCAACGCGGTCCAGATAGACTTCAACCTCATCGCCAACGGCGATCGAGGGCGTCTCGCCGGGGCCGGCGAATTCTTTCAGATCAACGCGGCCTTCCATCTTGTAGCCCACGTCGATGATGGCCTGGCCCGCCTCGATGGCGATGACCTTGCCCTTGACGACCGAACCCTCATCGGGGGTGTCGATCTCGAAGCTCTCGGCAAGAAGGGCTTCGAATTCTTCCATAGTCGCTTTGGCGCACATGCGGTTCAGTTTCCTTTGTCAGCGATTTTTCGGGCCATGCGGTTGGCTCCGCCGGTCTTTCGTTGCAAAAACCAAGCCGACCGCGGCGGGTGCCCGGTTGACAAGGTTGGCGGTGCTATAGGGGCAAAAGCCCGGCCCCGCAAGCGATTTGCAGGGCCGGGGAACGGACTGCCATCAATCCAGACGGGTGACCAGCCGGTCCAGCGGGCGGCGGACCTTGCGCAGGTCTTTCAGCCAGTCGCCCTGATCGGCGCGGTGCCCCAGCGGCAGCAGGACGACCGAGCGCAGGCCCAGCTCGCGCAGGGCCAGGATCTCATCGACGGCGGCGGGGTCGAACCCCTCCATCGGGGTGGCATCGACGCCTTCCTCGGCGGCGGCGATCAGCGCGGTGCCAAGCGAGATATAGGCCTGACGCGCGGCATGTTCGTAATTCACCGCCGGATCGCGCGGCAGATACATGGATTTCAGCCGGTCGTAATAGGCGGTGACCGCCTCGGCGGTGCCGCCGCGCTCGGCTGCCATCTGATCGACAAGGGCATCGATGCGCGCCTCGGTGTAGTTATCCCTGGCGGCAAAGACCAGAAGATGCGAGCCATCGGTGATCTGCGCCTGATCCCAGGCGACCGGGCGGATGCGGGCGCGCAGGTCGGGGTTGGTGATCGCGAACACATGGAAAGGTTGCAAGCCGCTGGAGCTGGCGGTCAACTGGATCGCACGCAGGATGCGGTCAACCTTGGCGGGATCGACCGGGCGGGCCGGGTCCATCTTTTTCGTGGCCTAGCGCCAGGTCAGCAGGTCGTGCAGGCTCATCATCTTGTCCTTTGGTGGCGGGCGGCAGGGCGACCCTGTCTGGGTGATCTGGGCAGGGTCGTCGCCTGCGCAAGAGGGCACCGCGCGGAAACCGGGGCGATCGTCACAGCCCGCGCGCGCTGCGCGCAGCGTCGATCAGCGCGATGGCGCGGCTGATCGCCTGATCGGCACTGAGGTTGCCGGTGTCGAGGATCACCGCGTCATCCGCAGGCCGCAACGGCGCATCAGTGCGGTTCATGTCGCGGTCGTCGCGGGCGATGGTCTGGGCCAGAACCTCGGCCGGATCGCCGCCGACCTCAAGCCAGCGACGGTGGGCTCGGGTTTCGGGGGGCGCTGTGACGAACAGCTTTACCTCGGCCTCGGGGCAGATCACGGTGCCGATGTCGCGGCCGTCCAGCACCGCGCCGCCGGGGCGGCGGGCAAAGCGGCGCTGGAAATCCAGAAGTGCCGCGCGCACCGCGGGGATGGCCGCGACCTGGCTGGCCGCCTGCCCTGCCGCCAGGCTGCGCAGGTCGTCGCGGGCCAGGTCAGCCTCGGTCAGCGAGGCCGCCGCCTGTGCGGGATCGCCGCCCTTCATGCCCGTCGCGCGATACAAAAGGCCCGTATCCAGATGCGCCAGCCCGAAATGCGCAGCGACGGCGCGGCTGATCGTGCCCTTGCCGGCGGCGGCGGGGCCGTCGATGGCGACGGTAAAGGCGTTGAGCATGCGGTTGTCCCCCGTGGATCTGTCGGATGCCTCCGGGGGGATATCTAGACTAAGACGAAAGGGCTGGCCAGTCGATAGGCGGCCAGCCCTTGTGTCGTGTTACAGGAATGCGTCCGGCACAGCGGCCTTCTTGCGCGCGACATAATCATCCAGCGCCTCGCGGATGGCGGGGTCGAGGTCGGGGGCCTGGTATTCGCCCAGCATCCGCGTGACGCGGGCGGCGGCCAGGGCCACGGTGTCGCGGCCGCCCTCCTCCTCCCATGTCTCGAAGGGTTTGTAGTCGAACAGGCTGGTGCGCCAGAAGGCGTCCTTGAAATTGGCCTGCGTATGGGCAGTGCCAAGGTAGTGGCCGCCGGGGCCGACCTCGCGGATGGCGTCCATCGCCTGCCCGTTGGCGCTGATGTCGATGCCGCCCGCCAGCCGGTGCAGCACGCCCAACTGGTCGGCATCCATGACGTATTTTTCGTAAGACGAGACCAGCCCGCCTTCCAGCCAGCCGCAGGCATGCAGCATGAAGTTGACGCCCGACAGAAGGCCGATGTTCAGGCTGTTGGCGGTTTCATAGGCGGCCTGCGCATCGGGAAGTTTCGAGCCGCAGAACGAGCCTGCGCTGCGATAGGGCAGGCCCAGGCGGCGCGCCAACTGGCCCGCGCCCAGGGTGATCTGCGCGGCCTCGGGCGTGCCGAAGGTGGGCGCGCCCGAATTCATGTCGATCGAGGTGACGAAGGCCCCAAAGATCACCGGCGCGCCGGGGCGCAGAAGCTGGCTGTAGGCGACGCCCGCCAGCACCTCGGCCAGAACCTGCGTCAGCGTGCCCGCCACCGTCACCGGGGCCATGGCGCCGCCGACAATGAAGGGGCTGATGATGCAGGCCTGATTTGCCTTCGCGTAGACCTCGAGCGCGCCCATCATCACGGAATCAAAGGTCAGCGGGCTGTTGATGTTGATCAGGCTGGTCATCACCGTGTTCTGATCGACGAAATCCGACCCGAACAGGATCTTCGACATCTCCACACTGTCGGCGGCGCGCGAAGGTTCGGTGACCGAGCCCATATAGGGCTTGTCCGACAGCGTCATATGGGCGTGCAGCATGTCCAGATGGCGTTTGTTGACCGGCACATCGGTCGGTTCGCAGACCGTGCCGCCGGAATGGTGCAGCCATTTCGACATCTGCCCCAGCTTCACGAAATTGCGGAAGTCGGCGATGGTGGCGTAGCGCCGCCCGCCCGCCTGATCGCGGACAAAGGGCGGGCCATAGACCGGGGCCAGCACCAGGTTCTTGCCGCCGATCACCACGTTGCGATCGGGGTTGCGGGCGTGCTGGGTGATGGTCTGGGGCGCGGTCGCGCAAAGCTGGCGGGCCAGGCCACGGGGGATGCGCACGCGCTCGCCCTCGATCTCGGCGCCGGCATTGCGCCACAGCTCCAGCGCGGCGGGGTTGTCGACGAAGTTCACGCCGATCTCGGCCAGCACGGTTTCGGCATTGGCCTCGATGATGGCCAGGGCCTCGTCGTTCAGCACGTCAAGATTGGGGATGTTGCGTTCGATATAGCGCGCGAACTCTTGCCGGACGGCGGTGCGTTCGGCGCGGCGGGCGGCACCACCGCCACCCCGGCGGCCACGGCTGGTTTCTTCGGACATGGGAACCCCGTCAGATTGTTTGATCCCGAATAGCAAACGCGCCCCAAAGGGGGCGCGCCTTTTGCGTCATCCTGCGCGCGATTGCGACATCAGCGCCACAGCAGCGACTGGCCGTCGGCAAAGATCTGCACCTTGTCGGGCGTCGTGGTCAGCGCGACATGGGCGTGGCGCAGGCTGGAATGGATGCCGGGGAACTTGGCGATCACGCCGGTCGCTGCGCCCGCCTCGGGGCGGAAGTAAAGCTGGGTGACCTCGCCCAAGGCCTCGGTGATCGCCACCTCGCCGGAATAGACGGGCTGGCCGGTGGTGGCGGGGGTGAAATCCTCGGGGCGGATGCCGACATTGACGACGCGGCCCATATCATCGCCGGTGGTCGGCACCATCGACTGCACCACACCGCCGCCGTTCAGGGTGACGGTGGTGACCGGGCCGGTGGCGGTGATGCGACCCGGCAGCAGGTTCATCGCCGGGCTGCCGATGAACTGGGCCACGAACTCATTGCGGGGGCGGGTGTAAAGCTCCAGCGGCGCGCCGACCTGGGCGATGCCGCCGCCCGCCAGCACGACGATGCGCGAGGCGAGCGTCATCGCCTCGACCTGATCATGGGTCACATAGATCATCGTGCGATCGGGCATCTGTTCCTTCATCTGCGCGATCTCGATCCGGGTGGCGACGCGCAGCGCGGCGTCAAGGTTCGACAGCGGTTCATCAAACAGGTAAACCTTGGGGTCACGCACGATGGCGCGGCCGATGGCGACACGCTGACGCTGGCCGCCCGACAGCGCCTTGGGCAGGCGGTCCAGATAGGGGGTCAGTTGCAGCGCGCGGCCCGCGCGGTCAGTCGCCTCGCGGATTTCCTCGGCGGATTTGCCGGCGATCTTCATGGCAAAGGCCATGTTGTCGCGCACCGTCATATGCGGATACAGCGCATAGGACTGGAACACCATGGCGATTCCGCGCTGCGCGGGCGGCACATCGTTCATCCGCACCCCGTCGATGAACAAGTCGCCGCCGGTGATGCGTTCCAGCCCGGCGATCATCCGCAGCAAGGTCGACTTGCCGCAGCCCGAGGGGCCGACGAAGACCACGAACTCACCCGAGGTGATGTCAAGGTTGATGTCCGACAGGACTTTCACTTCGCCATAGGCTTTCGACACGTTGCTGAGCTTCAGATCGGCCATGGCCCGTCCCCCTACCCCTTAAACATTGGTAATCGTCACCTGCCACGGCGCCAGCCCTTCGGCGGGAACATCGGACAGGTTGGCACTGATACGCAACGCCTCGTCACCCTCGCGGCGGGTGAAGCTGATGACATCGCCGGTCACGCGCATGTCGTCCTGACTGCCGGTGCGCAGCGCGGGATGGCGCGCGCGCAGGGCAAGGGCGCTGCGGTAGTGATGGAGCAGCGATCCCGCGTCGGCCTCTTGCAGATCGACGGTCAGATCGCGGTGGCTGGCCGGTTGCGGCAGCCAGGTCTTGTCGCCGGTCGAAAAGCCCAGGTGATCGTTGGCCTGTTCCCAGACCATCGGGGTGCGGCAGCCGTCGCGGCCCTTGAACTCGGGCCAGAACTCGATCCCATAGGGGTCGCGCAGGTCTTCAAAGGCGATGTCGGCCTCGGGCAGGCCCAGTTCCTCGCCCTGATAGAGGCAGGCCGAGCCGCGCAGACACAGCAGCAGCGTGGCATAGGCTTTGGCCGCGTCCAGCGACAGGTTCCAGCGGCTGATGTGGCGCTTCACATCGTGGTTGGACAGCGCCCAGCAGGGCCACGCACCGGGCGCGACCGCATTCAGCCGGGTGAAGGTATCGGCGACGCGCGCGGCGGTCAGCGGCGTATCCGACAGGAACTCGAACCCGTAGGACATCTGCATCCGCTTGGTGCCTGCAGTATATTCGCCAATGATTTCAAGCCCGCGTTCGCTGTCGCCCACCTCGCCCACGGCGGCGGCCTGATAGGGGTCCATCACCGCGCGCAGCCGTTCCAGGAACGGCAGCATCTCGGGCTGGGACTTGTCGTAAAGATGCGACTGATAATTATAGGGGTTCACGGCGGGCGCGGTATCGGCATTGCGCAACTCGGGCGCCAGGGCCGGATTGTCGCGCAGCTTCTGATCGTGGAAATAGAAGTTGATCGTATCCAGACGGAAGCCGTCAACGCCGCGATCCAGCCAGAACCGCGCGACATCCAGCAGCGCATCCTGCACATCGGGATTGTGGAAGTTCAGGTCAGGCTGGCTGGCCAGGAAGTTGTGCATGTAATATTGCAGCCGCTTGCCATCCCACTGCCAGGCAGGACCGCCGAAGATCGACAGCCAGTTGGTCGGCGGCGTGCCATCGGGGCGCGCATCGGCCCAGACATACCAATCGGCCTTGGCATTGTCGCGGCTGGCCCGGCTTTCCTTGAACCAAGGATGCTGGTCGGATGTATGCGACAGCACCAGATCGATCATGATCTTCAGCCCCAGCCCATGCGCCTTTTCGATCAGCGCATCGAAATCGGCCAGGCTGCCGAACATCGGGTCGACATCGCGGTAATCGCTGACGTCATAGCCGAAATCCTTCATCGGGCTGGTGAAGAACGGCGAAATCCAGACCGCATCCACCCCCAGGCTGGCGATATGGTCCAGCCGTCGGGTAATCCCTTTCAGATCGCCGACGCCATCGCCGTCACTGTCCTGATAGCTGCGCGGATAGATCTGATAGATCACCGCGCCGCGCCACCAATCGGGGTCTTTTTTCAGAAAGTTGGTCATTGATCTTCCGTTATTTGACCGAGCCGGCCAACAGGCCGCGCACCAGGTATTTCTGCATGGCAAAGAACACGAGCAAAGGCACCGAGATCGACAGGAAGGCCGAGGCCGCCAGAATCTCCCACTCGCCGCCCTTCGATCCCATCAGTTCGCGCAGGACGGCCGTCATCACCAGTTCTTCCTTCTTGTTGCCCAGGAAAACGGTGGCGACCAGCAGGTCGTTCCATGTCCACAGGAACTGGAAGATGGCAAAGCTGGCCAAAGCCGGAAACGACAGCGGCAGGATGATGCGGCGGAAGATCTGGAAATCGGTCGCGCCATCGACGCGCGCGCTTTCGATGATCTCGCGCGGCAGGCCGACCATGTAATTGCGCAGCAGATAGATCGCCAGCGGCAGCCCAAAGCCGGTATGGGCCAGCCAGATCGACAGATAGCCTTTGCCGATGCCGATGCTGTTGTGCAGCTTCAACAGCGGGATCAGCGACAGTTGCAGCGGCACCACCAGCAGGCCGACGACCGCGGCGATCAGCAGCGCGCGGCCCGGAAACTCCATCCAGGCCAGGGCATAGGCGGCAAAGGCGGCGATCAGGATCGGGATGATCGTGGCCGGGATCGTGACCGTCAGCGTGTTCAGGAAGGCGCGGCCCAGCCCTTCGGCACCGATCACCTTTTCATAATTGTCGGTGGTGAACTTGGGCGGGGTGGTGATGGCGCGAAAGATGCGCAGGCCCCGTTCGCCCGTTGGGGCGGTTGCGGCGCGCAGTTCATAGCTGCCGTCGGCCTGCACGGTCAGGCTCTGGCCCTCGCCCAGATCGGCGGTTTCGCCCGGCGCAAAGGCGGTGGGTTCGCGCGCGGTGATGCCCCAGGCGGTCAGTTCGCGCCCCTCCTCCGCGATGATGTCGCCGCGCAGCACGAAGGTGCCGCCCTCGGCCACGGCGGTGTTGGGCGCGGGGGTGCGGGCGAAATCGACCGATTCCGACCCCGACAGCGCATTCCACCAGCCCGAGGTGGCGATCTGGTCGGCATCGCGGAAGGATGACACCAGCAGCCCCAGCGTCGGGATCGTCCACAGGATGACCAGAAGCGCGGCGGCGATGTTCACAGCCCAGGTCAGGGCGGGCTTGTGTCCGGCCATCGTGTCCATCAGCGCATCTCCTTGCGGGCGTTGCGGATGTTCCAGATCATGATCGGCGTCACCAGGATCATCAGCACGATGGCGATCGCCGACCCGCGCGAGAAATCGCCCGCCCGGAATGACCAGTCATACATCATGTTGGCCAGCACCTGCGTGCCCCATTGCCCGTTGGTCATCACGAAGACGATGTCGAACACCTTCAGCACGGTGATGGTGATCGTGGTCCAGACCACGGCAATCGTGCCCCAGATCTGCGGCACCTTGATCCTGAAAAACACCTGCCAGGGGTTCGCGCCGTCCAGGATCGCGGCTTCGACGGTTTCCTCGGGGATGCCGCGCAGCGCGGCCGACAGGATCACCATGGCAAAGCCGGTCTGGATCCAGATCAGCACCACCATCAACAGCAGTGAGTTCAGCGACCAGTCCGACAGCGACAGCCAGGTTTGCGGCGTGCCGCCCAGCTTTTCGACGATGGCGTTCAGCAGGCCGATCTGGGTCTGGCCTTCGCCGCGGAACTCATAGATGAACTTCCAGATCACGCCGGCGCCGACAAAGGAAATCGCCATCGGCATGAAGATCAGCGACTTGCCGAAATTGCCCCAGCGGATGCGGTCGGTCAGTTGCGCGGCCAGCAGGCCGAACAGGGTCGACATGGCCGGCACGACCAGCAGCCACAGCGCGTTGTTGAACAGGCTTTCGCGGAACTTGGCATCGCCCGCCAGCCAGCGGTAATTCTCAAGCCCGATGAAGCCGCCCGCGCTGTTGTGGATGCTCAGCCAGACCGAATTGATGACCGGATAGACCAGATAGACGACCAGAAACAGGATCGCGGGCAGCAGGAACAGCCAGGGGCGAATGGCATTGGCCCGGCGGATGTTGTCGCCCGCATGGGGGCCGCGGGCGGGAAAGATCGCATCCAGCACCAGGTTTGATCCCCAGAACCAGGCGACGCAGCCGAACACGCCGACGACGATGGTTCCCAGGGCCAGAAAGGCCAGTTCCATGTTCCTCCCCCACGCAACCGTCACAGGCAGCGGGGCCGGATCGACCGGCCCCGTGCGCATCATCTTACTTGATCGAGTCCCAGGCGGCCTGGATCTGATCGCCCACCTCTTGCGCGGATTTGCCGCTGACGAAATCGACCATCCCGGTCCAGAAGGCACCGGCGCCGATCGCGCCCGGCATCAGGTCGGAGCCGTCAAAGCGGAAGGTGGTGGCATCCAGCAGGATCTGCCCCATCTTGCGGTTGGTCGGGTCGTCATAGGCTTCGGGATTGACGCCCTTGAAGGGGGTCACGAAGCCCGACTGCTTCATCCAGACCTCATGCGCGATCGGGGTTTTCAGGAACTCGACAAAGGCGTTGGCAACCGGGTTGTCACTCATCACCGCGAACATGGTGCCGCCGCCCAGCACAGGCTGGCCCAGTTTGCCATCGGCGGGCGCCGGGAAATAGAAGAAATCGGCATCTTCGCCCACCACCGTGCCTTCGGGGAAGAACGACGGAATGAAGCTGGCCATGCGGTGCATGTAGCACTGCGGCGGGCTGGCGAACAGGCCCTTGGGGCTGTCGCGGAAGTCGGTCGCGGCGACCGAACCGGTGCCGCCGGCCACGAACTTTTCGTTCTTCGCATACCAGCCGAATTCGTCGATCGCGGCCACGACCTTGGGATCGTTGAACTTCAGTTCGTTCTTCGTCCAGGCGTCATAATCGGCCGGCGACTGGGTGCGCAGCATGATATCTTCCACCCAGTCGGTCGCAGGCCAGCCGGTCGCGCCGCCCGAACCCAGGCCGATGCACCAGGGCGTGCCGCCATCGGCGACGATCTTTTCGGTCAGCGCCTTCAGCTCCTCGGTGGTTTTCGGGATCTCGTAACCCGCATCGGCAAAGTTGTCGGGCGAATACCAGACCAGCGATTTGACGTCGGCCTTGAACGGGAACATCATCACCTGCGGCTTGCCGTCCTTGTCGGCCGCCGTCGCAAGCGCGGCCCAGCTATCGCCTGCCGCATAGTTGTCGGCCAGCCACTTGCCGGTTTCCTCGCCCAGCGGGCGCAGATAACCCTTTTTCGCCAGATCGGCGGCCAGGCCCGGCTGCGGGAACACCGCCAGATCGGGGGCCGAGCCACCCTCGCTGTCGATGACGATCTGCTGTTCAAAACTGTCCGAGCCGGAATAGTTCACCGTCGCGCCGGTCGCGGCCTCGAAATAGGCGATCACGCTTTCAAACAGATCCTTGTCCGGGCCAAGCCAGGGGCCCATGATCGTCACCGTCTGACCTTTCAGGTCATTGGCCTTGAAAGCCTCGAAGCTGGCCCAGTTCAGCGTCGCATCCTCGCCGGGGGCAAAGACCAGATCGCGCGCAAGGGCCGCGCCCGGCAGCGTCGCCGCCGACACGCCAGCCAGCAGCGCGAGACGCAGAACGGTTGTCAGATGGGTCATGCGTTCCTCCCAGAACCAGGGTCGAATCGGCGCCTCCCGCCCATTCAAACCGCTTTGAATATACCAGTGGTGCCGATCCTTGCAGATCAAGTCAACCATTTGCTGTGCCTTGCCAGCATCATCCGAATATCGTGTGGAATATCAAGGGGGCTGGCGGAATGACCGATTGACGCAAGCCGCGCGGCAGGTCTAGGCTGGTTCCTCAAAGCGGTTTGGGAATAACTGCTGACCTTTTTCCCGCATGTCTGACACGGACCCGCCCGATGATCTCGCTCAAGTCGCTTGCCGCGCAGTTGCAGCTTTCGCCAACCACCGTCAGCCGGGCGCTGAACGGCTATCCCGAGGTGAACGAGGCCACCCGCCGCCGCGTGGCCGAGGCCGCCAAGCGGCTGGGTTACGCCCCCAACATGCGCGCCCGCGCCCTGGCCACCGGGCGCGCCATGGCCATCGGCCATGTGCTGACGTTAAGCGGACGGCATGAGTTGGTGAACCCGGTCTTTGCCGATTTCATCATGGGCGCGGGCGAGATCTACGCCCGCAACGGCTATGATCTGGTGCTGCATATCGCGCCCGATGACGACGATGCCCGCGCCTATCGGGATCTGCGGGCCAAGGGCAATGTCGATGGCGTCATCGTTCACGCGCCGCGGCTGAACGATCCCCGGATTGCGCTGCTGACCGACATCGGCCTGCCCTTCGTGCTGCATGGCCGGGCCGAGGGGGTCGAGCTGCCCTATTCCTGGACGGATGTGAACAATCTGCGCGCCTTTCGCCGCGCCACCGATTTCCTGCTGGATCTGGGGCACCGGCGGATCGCACTGATCAACGGCCCTGCCATCCTTGGCTTTGCGCAGCGCCGCCGCGCGGGCTTTGTCGAGGCACTGGCCGCGTGCGGCATCGCACCCAACCCCGATCTGATCGTGTCCGGCCCGATGACCGAGGCCCTGGGCGCCGAAAGTGCCGCGCATCTGCTGGACCTGCCCGATCCGCCGACCGCCTTCCTGACCGCCTCGCTGCTGCTGGCGCTTGGGGTGCGGCGCACCATCGAGGGGCGCGGGTTGCGCATGGGGCGCGACGTCTCGGTGCTGACCTTTGATGACGATTTCACCTATCTGAAGAATGGCGGCGAGGTGCCGATGTTCACTGCCACACGGTCATCGGTGCGCGAGGCGGGCGGGCGGGCGGCGCAGATGCTGCTGGACCTGATCGCCAGCCACGACCCTCAGCCCCGCCACGACCTGCTGGAGGCCGAGCTGATCGTCGGCCAATCGACCGGCCCGGCGCCCGCCGCCGGGGCACAGCCATGACCGCCCTGCCCCCACGGTCGGCCTTTCCGCCCGGCTTCCTGTTCGGGGCGGCGACCTCATCGCATCAGATCGAGGGATCCGAACAGGGCGGCGCAGGGCCGTCGCATTGGGACACATTCGCCGCGACGCCGGGCACGATCGTCGATGGCAGCGACGCGCGGCTGGCCTGCGATCACCTCCGTCACTGGCAGGGCGATCTGGATCTGGTGGCCGGTGCGGGTCTGGATATCTACCGCTTTTCAATCAGTTGGCCGCGCGTTCTGCCGCAGGGAACCGGCGCGATCAATGCCGAGGGGCTGGCCTTTTACGACAGGCTGGTCGACGGGATGCTGGCGCGCGGGCTGAAACCGGCGCTGACGCTGTATCACTGGGATCTGCCTGCGGCCCTGGCCGATCGGGGCGGCTGGACAAACCGCGACACCGCGCTGCGCATGGCCGATTACGCGGCGCTGATCGCGCGGCATCTGGGTGACCGGCTGTGGTCGACCGCGCCGGTGAATGAACCCTGGTGCGTGGCTTGGCTGTCGCATTTCCTGGGGGCCCATGCGCCGGGCCTGCGCGACATCCGCGCCGCCGCCCGCGCCACCCATCACATCTTGTTGGCGCATGGCCTGTCGATTGCCGCGCTGCGGGCCGAGGGGCTGGGCAATCTGGGCGCGGTCGTCAATCTTGAGCAGCCGATCCCCGCAGATGCCGCCGCGACCACGGCCACCGCGCGCTTTGACGCGATCATGAACCGGCTGTTTCTGGAGCCGATGTTTCAGGCGCGCTACCCCGACCTCGCGCTTGAGGGGCTGGCCCCGCATCTGCCGGATGGCTGGCAGGACGACATGGCCACCATCGCCGCGCCGCTGGATTGGCTGGGGATCAACTATTACACCTGCAAGCGCATCGCTGCGGCGCCCGGCCTCTGGCCCGCCTATGCCGAGGCCCCCGCGCAAGGCCCGCTGACCTCGATGGGCTGGGAACGTCACCCGCAGGGCCTGACCGCGCTGCTGGCCCGCGTGGCGCGCGATTATAGCGGTGCGCTGCCGCTTTTGGTGACCGAGAACGGCACCGCCGATCCGATGGGCGCGCCTGCGGGCACCGATGATGGTGACCGCATCGCCTATCTGGCCGCGCATCTGGATGCCGCGCGTCAGGCGATAGCCCAGGGTGTGCCGCTGGCGGGCTATATCGTCTGGTCGCTGATGGACAATTTCGAATGGGCGCTTGGCTATGGCCAGTGCTTCGGGCTGGTCGCGGTCGATCGCGCCAGCTTGCGCCGCACCCCCAAGGCATCCTATCACGCGCTCGCACAGGCTATGAGGCAATGATGGTGGAACAGGTTCTGGTCGCCGATGTGGGTGGCACCAACACGCGGGTCGCCCTGGCGCAGGGTGCGCGCGTCGACATGGCCAGCGTGATGCGCTTTGCCAATGCCGAACACGCCAGCCTTGATGCCGTGCTTGAAAGCTATCTGAAGGCGCGCGGCACCCCCCGCATCGCCGCCGCCGCCGCCGCTGTGGCCGGCCCGGTCGAGAACGGGCGCGGTCGGCTGACCAATCTGGATTGGGACATGGACGGCGACCGGCTGCGCGCCGTGACCGGGGCCAGTCGCGCCGTGGTGATGAACGATCTGGTCGCGCAGGGCCACGCGCTTGGCCATCTGGACGCCAAGGCGATGCGCCCGATCCTGCCCGGCACGGCGCAGGCTGGTGCTGTGCAACTGGTGATCGGCATCGGCACCGGGTTCAACGCCGCCCCGGTGCATGACGCCGCGACCGGACGGCTGGTCGCGGCCTCGGAATGCGGGCATATCACACTGCCGACGCTGACCGCGGCTGATCGCGCCCTGGCCGATGATATCGCCGCGCGCCACGACGGCTTTCCGGGCGTCGAGGAAGTGCTGTCGGGCCGTGGCATCCTTGGGCTTTACCACCGTGCTGGCGGCGATCCGGCGGCGCGTTCGGCCGATTTCGCCAAGGCACTGGCGGCGGGGCAGGCCCCTGCGGTGCAGGCCGCCGACACCTTCGCGCGGATTCTGGGCATGGTCGTGGGCGATCTGGCGCTTGTGCATCTGCCCTTTGGCGGCATCCACCTGATCGGCGGTGTCGCCCGCGCCGTCGCGCCGCGTCTGGCCGATCCGGCCACGGGTGCCGCCTTCCGCGACGGTTTCCGCCACAAGGGCCGCTTCAGCGATTTCATGCAGCGATTCGCGGTGAACCTGATCGAGGACGATTTCGCCGCCCTGACCGGCATGGCCGCGCATTTGCGCCAGTTTTAGGCCATCAACACCCCCAGTTCGCTAAAATACCCGCGAAAACAGTCCTGTCATCAAGCCTATCTTAACGCTTGGTCCTTATGCCTGACCGCATGTTGTTGGACCAAGTCAGGACCAGGCCATGATTGCAGCCAATGTTAAGATGACCAGCCGCGGGGTGCGGCGATGACCGCGGTGATGCTTGCCGAACGGCTTGACCTGCCCGCGGCCGCGCCTTTGGCGGACACGCTGCGTCAGGCCATCGCCGCCGCCCCGGATGACGACCTGATCCTGGACGGCACCCAGGTGACGCATCTGGGCGGCCTCTGCCTTCAGGTGCTTTTGGCGGCACGCCAGTCGCGCCAGCGCGACGGCCACGGCCTGCGCCTGCGGCAGCCCTCTGACAGCTTCACCCAGGCGGTCGCCGATTTCGGCCTGCCCGCCGACATCTTTCCCATTCAGGAGGACGGGGCATGAGTCTGTCGATCCTTGCCGTCGATGACAGCCGCACGATGCGCGACATGCTGCGCCTTGCGCTGTCGGGCGCGGGCTTTCAGGTCACGACCGCCGATGATGGCGTCCACGGGCTTGAGGTGCTGGGGGCGATGACGCCACCCGATGCCATCATCTCTGACATCAACATGCCGCGGATGGACGGCTTCGGCTTTATCGAGGCGGTACGCCGTCAGGATCGCCACCGTGCCATCCCGATCCTGGTGCTGACGACCGAAAGCGCACCCGAACTGAAGGCACGCGCCCGCCAGGCCGGGGCGACGGGCTGGATCGTCAAGCCGTTCGATCCGGTAAAGCTGATCAAGGCCATCCAGACGGTCTCGGGTTAAGGGGTATTGCCGATGACACATGATCCCATGGCCGAAATCCGCGCCTCGTTCTTCATCGAATGCGAGGAGTTGCTGGAGGCCCTTCAGGACGCGCTGACCGCGATGGACGATGCCATCGATAGCGGCGAGCCGGACCATGAAACCATCAACGTCGTGTTCAGGGCCGTCCATTCGATCAAGGGCGGTGCGGGGGCCTTCGGTCTCGACACGCTCGTGGCTTTCGCGCATCGCTATGAAACCGTGCTGGACGAATTGCGCTCCGGTCGACTGGTTGTCGCCGCGGATGGCATGAAGCTGTTCTTCCAGGCCGCCGACATGCTGCAAGATCACGTCCGCGCCGCCCGTGACGGCACCGCGCCGCCACAATCCGATGCGGTGCTGGCCGCGCTTGACGCGCTGATCGGCGCGACCGGCGACGAACCCGAGGAGGAGGTTGCGGATTTTCAGCCGATGGTTCTCAGCTTCGATTTCGACCTGGGCGGCGATGACCCGGCACCTGAGACCGCAGCGCCTGCCGCAGGTTTCGACATTCGCCTGACGCCGCAGGCAGCGCTCTATCTGTCGGGGAACGAAACTGCGCTTCTGCTGCGCAGCCTGCGCAACCTGGGCGAGGCGCAGGTAACCTGCCGGATCGATCAGCTGCCCGCGCTTGAGGATCTGGTGCCCGAGGAGAGCTATCTGGCCTGGACCGTGGCCCTGACGACCGAAGCCAGTGAAGGCGATGTGCGCGATATTTTCGATTTCGTCGAGGATGTCTGCACCATCAGCATCACGCCCCTTGGCGCCGCCGCTGCTGCAATGCCGGCCGATGCCGACCCGCTGATGTCCCTCGTCATCCCCGATGAGGAGGATGAGATCAGCGAACCCGTCACAGCCCCGCCGACAGCGGCCGCCGTCGCCACGCTCGGACCCGCCATGTCGCTAGAAGCGCCGACCCCCATGCCGATCGCGCAAACCTTGGCAGACACGCCCAACCCGCAGGCCGCCGCACCTGCCGTTGCCGCTGCTCCGGCACCACGCGCTACTGCGGGCGGCGGCCAGGGCGCAGCCGAGGCGCCTTCGGCGACGGTGCGCGTCGATCTGGACCGTATCGACCGACTGGTGAACCTTGTCGGCGAATTGGTCATCAACCAGGCGATGCTCTCGCAATCGGTGGCCGAAGCCGGCCTACCGCCCAATTCGGCGGTGATGAACGGGCTTGAGGCCTTCATGATGCTGACCCGCGACATCCAGGACAGCGTGATGATGATCCGCGCCCAGCCGGTCAAACCGCTGTTTCAGCGCATGGCCCGGATCGTGCGCGAAGCCTCGGCCGCCGTCGGCAAGGAGGTCCGCCTGATCACCGAGGGCGAGACCACCGAGGTCGACAAGACCGTGATCGAACGGCTGGCTGATCCGCTGACCCACATGATCCGCAATGCGGTCGACCACGGCCTTGAAAGCCCCGAGAAACGCCGCGCCGCCGGCAAGCCGAGCGAGGGCGTCATCACCCTGTCGGCGCTGCATCGGTCGGGCCGCGTGGTGATCGAGATCGAGGATGACGGCGCAGGCATCAACCGCCCGCGCGTCCGCGACATCGCCATCGAAAAGGGTCTGATCCCGGCCGATGCGCAGCTGACCGATGCCGATATCGACAACCTGCTGTTTCTGCCGGGCTTTTCCACCGCCAAAGAGGTCTCGGCCCTGTCAGGGCGCGGCGTCGGCATGGATGTGGTGCGCAGCGCGATCCAGTCGCTTGGCGGACGGATTTCGATTACCTCGGAACCCGGACGCGGCACCAAGTTCTCGATATCGCTGCCGCTGACGCTGGCGGTCCTTGACGGGATGGTCGTGAATGTCGCCGGTGAAACGCTGGTCGTGCCGCTGTCCGCGATCCTGGAAAGCGCGACCATCAACCCCGACGACATTCGCAGCCTTGGTCCGCGTAGCAACGTGCTGCATATCCGCGGCGCCTTCGTCCCGCTCTACGACCTTGGCGCCGAACTTGGCTATCGCCAACCCAAGACCAGCTATGACGGCGGCATCGTGCTGCTGACCGCCCAAGAGGACGGCCGCCGCTCGGCGCTGGTGGTCGATGCCATTCTTGAGCAGCGCCAGGTGGTGATCAAGGGGCTGGCCCAAAGCTACGGCCATATCCCCGGCGTCGCCGCCGCCACCATCCTGGGCGACGGTCAGATCGCCCTGATCCTCGACCCCGCCGATCTGGTCCAGAACGCCTGTGGCCATACCCGTCCCGCCGACCTTGCCCTTGCAGGATAATGCCATGAACATCGATACCAACATCCGCTCCAGCAACGATATCGAACTGCTGTCCTTTCGGCTGGCTGAACAGGAATACAGCGTCGACATCATGTCCGTCCGCGAGATTCGCGGCTGGACCCGCGCGACGCCCCTGCCGCATTCGCCAGCCCATGTGCGCGGCGTGATCAACCTGCGCGGCACGGTGCTGCCCGTGGTCGATCTGTCCGTGCGTCTGGGCATGGACAAGGTCGACGGTGACAGTCGCAACGTGATCATCGTCGTCCATATCGGCGGCCAGACGGCGGGCCTGCTTGTCGATGCGGTATCCGACATCCTGGCCCTGCCCCGCTCTGAACTTCAGCCGCCGCCCACGATCGGCAATGAGGATGCGAACGGCTTCGTCCAGGCGCTAACCATCGTCGACGGCCGGATGATCCGCGTCCTGGATCTGGCTGCGGTCCTGCCCTCTGGCATGACGGAGGCCGCATGAGCGCGCCCGCACAAGCCGGCGGTGCCATTGCGCCGCCGACCGAGAAGGAACTCGGCGCCATTTCGCGCCTCCTTTACGAAGGCTCGGGCATTGTTCTGGCCCCTGGCAAGGCGAGCATGGTTCAGGCCCGGCTTTCCAAGCGGATGCGCGCATTGGGCGTGGCCGATTTCGCAGGCTACCTGAACCTTTTCGATACCGATGCCGCAGCCGAGGAGTCGCGCCATCTGGTGTCGGCCCTGACCACCAATGTCACACAGTTCTTTCGGGAATCGCATCATTTCGATACGTTACGCACCGAGATACTGCCCGACCTGATCGCGCGTGCGCGGGCCGGCGGGCGTGTGCGCCTGTGGTCCGCTGGCTGCTCGAACGGGCAAGAGCCTTACACGATCGCCATGGAAATCGCGCAGGCGGCGCCGGACTTCGAAGCCTTGGACATTCGCGTCCTGGCGACCGATATCGACCCCGTCATGGTCGAGCGCGGGCGTAACGGCCATTACGAAGCGGCCGTGATTGCCGCCATCCCCGCGCCGCTGCGCAAGAAGTTCATGACCGAGGCCGGCACCGGCGCAACAATGTCCGACAGCCTGCGCCGCCTCGTCAGCTTCCGCGAACTGAACCTGCACGGCGATTGGCCGATGCGGGGCAAGTTCGACGTCATCTTTTGCCGGAACGTCGTGATCTATTTCGACGCGCCATCCCAGGACCGTCTGTGGCGCCGCTTCGAGGACAAGATGGCCCCCGGCGGCTGGCTGTTCGTCGGACATTCCGAGCGCGTAACCGCCCATCCCCAATCCCGACTGACCACTGCCGGGATCACCACTTACCGTTTGCCCACCGCCTGAGCAGGAGCTGGAAATGAGCCTCAAGGATCAACTGCGCATCATGGTTGTCGACGACATGTCGACCAGCCGCGGCCTCATCGTTCAGGCGCTGGATGCCATGGGCATTACCCAGGTCGGCCATGCCACCGACGGCGCCTCGGCGATCGGCGCGCTGGACAAAGCGCCGGTGCACCTGGTGATTTCGGATTACAACATGCCGGGCATGGATGGGCTGCAACTGCTTCAGCATCTGCGCGGCAACCCCAAGACGAAGGGCGTCGGCTTCATCCTGATCACCGGCCGCGCTGACAAGGAGATCGTCGATACCGGCAAGCAGTTGGGCATGAACAACTTCATCAAGAAGCCCTTCACGCCGGCGGATCTCAAGTCCTGCATCGAAGCCGTCGTGGGACGGCTTTGATGATGGCGCAAGGGGCAGCCAAAGAAGGTGCCTTGCAGGTGCCTCTTTCGGTCCTGTGCGACGGGGCAAGCGCCGAACTGCGGGCAGCCGCCGAACTTGCCCTTGCCCTGCAAGAGACGGTCTCGCATCTGCTGATCACCGCCCGACCCGGACGGGGGGATCTGGTGCAGATACAAAACCTGGACCGCCTGACGCAGGTCTTGCAGGACCTCGCCGAGTTGCTCACCGCCTTGCCAAGCGCGATCAGGTTGGGCGATGGCGACCGGGCGATGCCATGGCAGGGCCAGGTCGAAACTGGATCCGGCACGGGAGCGGACGGCTTGCAGCCCCGAGGTGGCGGCTATTGGAGAGAGGACATTACCGATATCCGCGTCGACACGGCTGCTGCCACACGTCACCTGCGACTTCGTGAAGTGGCCGCTGCCGTCACGGGCGACGTTCTGACCTTGGATCACAGCCAGGCTGACGAAAGTCAGCATGTTGACTGGTTATAGGGTGCGTGCCCGATCGGGGGACGAGGGCCGCGACGGTATGAGAGTGTGCATTGGTCAAAGCTTGCGGTGGGGTTTCGGTCGGTCCCTACCCGGGCCAACGAAGAACGACTGATCGGGTTGCGTCGTCCGGGCCGACACGTGCCGCTGATCAGGCATCGCGTCGTGGAGGTGGAGGCGGCAAACGTGCGGTGCCGCACGGCACATCCCGCGCCGGAGAAATGGACCAAGAGTAGGCTTCGGCGCACGACCTGCCGATGCCCATCCGATTTACCAGCCACTACGTCGGACACCGCTCGCCGTCGGTTTCCAAACCCGCGCGGCCGCGCGTTGGACGCCAGCGATCTTGGCCATTCTCCCCATATGTGTCGAGGGCCGGGGTCATTTTCCGCTCTGATGAGAATCTGAATCCTGTCACCGATCTGACAGCGGCGCCGATCCATGCCCCGACCTTGTGATCATCCGCATCCGTCACACGATCTGACGAGAATCCACACCCTTCCGACGATCTGGCGAGGATCCATACTCTTTGGACGCTCCGGTGAAGGTCTATATTCGGTCGCAGATTTGATGACGCTCCACCCTCTGCCCGCGATAGGCCGATGATACCCCTGCGTTCCCCGATCTGATGACGGCAAGGCAAATCGGCAATGACCCGATTGAAGATCCGGCGCTGACGGAGATCAGCTTTCGATGCGGCCGATCATGCGGGCCAGGTCGACGGCGTTGCGGGCCTGCATCTTTTCCAGCACGCGCGCGCGGTGGACCTCGACGGTGCGGATGGTGATGTGCAGGCGATCGGCGATTTCCTTGTTCTGAAGGCCAGCGACCATTGCCTCCATCACCTCGGCCTCGCGCGGCGACAGGCTGCTGCGGGCGGATTGCAGGCGTTCGCGCAGCGCACGGTCGGTGTCGCGGGCGGCCGCTTGCGCCAGAACCGCCAGCACGCGATCGACCAGCATATTCGATTGAAAGGGCTTTTCGATGAAATCGGCCGCCCCCAGCTTCAGGCAGTCGACCGCCATCGGGATGTCGCCATGGCCGGTCAGAAAAATCACCGGATGGGCGATGCCGCGCGCCTGCAATCGGGCAAAGACCTCGCGCCCCGACATGCCCGACAGGCGCATGTCCAGCAGGATGCAGTCGCCGGGCGCGGGCTGCCAGCCGGCCAGGAAGGCCTCGCCCGAGGCCCAGACCCGCACATCGACGGCACGCGACCGGAACAGCCACATCAGGGAATCGCGGATCGCGTCATCATCATCGACGATCTGGACGGTCATCGGGCACCTGCATCTTGGCGGATTTTCGGCAGGCTGGGAACGTGGCGGCGCGGCAGCGTGACCATGGTCAGGGAGGGTACGGCACCGCGGCGACAACGGGCGCGTCCGCCCTGATCCGTCGCTGGGCCCGTCCACCCAGACCTACCGCAGGTGTCCCGCTCCCCTTGGCGGGTCGCAAGCCCGCGCCGGATGCGTCTGCCTCGATCCCCTGCCCACGGCGCCCGCCCGCGTCTGGCGCAAGTGGCCCAAATCCCTTGCCGGACCGCCAGCACGCGTCTGCCACACGTGCCACTTACTCCTGCCCAAGCCGCCGGCCCGCGGCTGCCGCATATATCCCGATGCTCCGGCCCCGCCGTCAGCCCCCGCCTGTCACGTCCGTTCCGATCCCCTGTCCAAGCCGCCCGCCCCCGGCTGCCGCATATATCCCGATGCTCCGGCCCCGCCGCCAGCCCCTGCCTGTCAGGTCCGTTCCGATCGGCTGCCCAAGCCGGCCGCCCGCGGCTGCTGCAAGTGTCACAAATCCCTGGGCGGACCGCCAACCTGCGCGTGCGGCGTATGCCCCGAGCCCCTCCCTTGAAAACCACCGCGCACCTGCCGAGTACGTCGCGCCCCCCTGCCCCGATCTCCAGCGCGCACCTGCCGCGTATGTCCAGAAACCCTCCCTCGGCAACAAGCCCGCACCTGCCGCAAGTGTCTCGCTCCGCTGTCCAAGGCAACAGCCCGCGCCTGCCGAAAGTGCCACAGACCCCTGCCCTGGCCGTCAGCCCACGCCTGTCGCGTATTTGCAGATCGTCCGGCCCCGCCGTCCGTCCACGCCTGCCCAGACCGTCCC
Source organism: Paracoccus zhouxuedongae (assembly GCF_041927815.1). NCBI lineage: Bacteria > Pseudomonadati > Pseudomonadota > Alphaproteobacteria > Rhodobacterales > Paracoccaceae > Paracoccus > Paracoccus zhouxuedongae. The sequence goes on along the minus strand of NZ_JBHFHM010000004.1, from coordinate 32,759 downwards.
GACCCTCGGGCCCGACCTCCGCCCCGCGACTGCCGCAAGCATCCCAAACCCATGGGCGGGCCGCCAGCCTGCGCCTTCCGGGCATGTCCCGACCTCCTGCCTCGGCCACCACCCCGGACCTGGCGCTTCCGTCCCAATTCTCTGCCCTAGGCGCCACCCCGCGCCCGCCACAGATACCCCGCGCCCCATCCCCGCCGCCCACGCAGCTGTCCCCATCCTGCGGCAGCGAAGCGCGCCGCGTGATCCGGGCTTCGGCGCGGCGGTCTGGGTCGCGGGCGGTGTCGGCTGCCGCGTGCGGGGCAGCCCCAATCGTCGCGTCGCCCTGTGATGCTTCGCCCGAGGCCACGGCCAGGCCCCGGGGTCCGGGCGCCGCCAGCGGCAGGGTCATGTCGAACAGGCTGCCGCCCCCCGGTCGCGGGGCATAGGTCAGGCGGCCGCCGTGGCTTTCCAGGATCGAGCGGCAGATCGACAGGCCCAGGCCCATGCCCTCGGGCTTGGTGGTCTGGAAGGGCGCGAACAGGTCGGCGACGCGGGCGGGGGCGATGCCGGGGCCGGTATCGGCCACGGTGATGCGGGCCATATCCGCACCGGCCGTGACCTGCACCAGGATGTCGCGCGCCTCGGGCGGGGTCGCGGCAAGCGCGTCCAGCGCGTTGCGCACCAGATTGATGACCGCCTGTTCGATCAGCACCGGATCGGCCAGCAGCAGCAAGGGCTGCCCCGGCAGATCGGCGCGCACCGGAACGCCGCGGGTCCGCGCCTCGTCCTCGATGAAATGCAGCGCGGTTGCCACAACCGCGGCCAGATCGACCGGTACCCGCTGGCTGGTGCGTTTGCGGGCGAAATCCTGCACCCGGTGCAGGATCGCCCCGGCGCGCGCCGCCTGGCCCTCCAGCTTTTCCAGGACGGGGGCCAGATCGGCACTGTCGGCCCCGGCGGCCAGCAGGTTGCGGCTGCCCGCGGCGTAACCGGCGATGGCGGCAAGCGGCTGGTTCAGCTCATGCGCGAGGGTCGAGGCCATCTCACCAAGCGTCACCAGACGGGCGGCGTGTTGCAGCCGCTCGGCCTCTTGCGCGCGCTGAACCTCGGCCAGCTTGCGGTCGGTGATGTCGACGACCGAGCCCATCCAGCCCAGATGCGCCCCGTCCGGGCCGATCAGCGGCGCCTCATAGACAAGGGCGTCAACCCGGCTGCCATCGGGGCGCTGAAAGCGGGTCTCGAAGCGGCGCGGCACCGGACCCGAGTCGATCAGGCTGCGGTGTCGGGCCATCCCCTCATCCGCAACCTCGGGCGCCCAATAGGCATGGGGCGGCTTCAGCCCGACGATCTGATCCTCGGGGCGGCCGACCATGCGGCAGAACTCGGGGTTCACATAGATCACCGTGCCGTCGCGGGCGCGGGCGCGCATGCCGATGGTCAGCGATTCCTCCATCGCCTTGCGGAACGCATGTTCGGCGCGCAGCCCGTGTTCGGCGGCGGCGCGGTGGCGCGACTGGCGGGCGACGGCGGCCAGGCTGACAGCGACCAGCACCAGAAGCCCCAGGATCGCCGCGATCAGCGCCATCGGGCCGATGCCGGTGCGGCTGTCAAAGGCGGTCAGGCGCACAAAGGTGCCGGGCAGCGGCGGATCGAAGGACATCGTATGCGCCGCAGCCCCCTCCGGTGCCGGGATCGAGGACCGCGCCGCGATCACCGCGCCCCCGGTATCGGTCAGCGCGACGTGATAGCGCCCTGCGATCCACCAGGGCACGTTCTGCGCCAGCAGGTCGGCCAGACCGACGGTCATCGCGAGCACCCGCCCGTCACCGGTGGCCACGCCGATATCTGCGACCCAAAGCCCGCCCGGATCACGGCGCGGCGCGGCATGAACGGGCGCCAGGCTGCGGCTGGCCGCCCTTGCCAGATCGTCCAGGCCGGGCGGCGCGGCACCGACCTGCCCCGGCACGTCCGACATTATCGCGCGGCCAGCGGCATCGGCCAGCACCAGCCCCTGCACCTCGGGATGGGTGTCGACCATCAGCGCCCCGGCCGAGGCCATGATCGCCGCCCCATCGCCGCGCGCGATGTCATGGGCGACCCCCTCCAGCTCGCGCTCATAGGTGGATAGCTGAAAGCGCAGGTATTGCTCGACCCACAGCGCATCTGTCGTCAGCTTCTGGCGGGCCTCGGCGGCGCGATCGCGCGCCACCAGCGACAGCAAGAGCCCGACCAGCACCACCACCGCCACAAGGGCCGCCACCGGCAGCATCAACAGCCGGTCGCGGCGCGGCGCAGGCAGGATCGCGGCCGCGCCGGGCAAACCGGCGCCCGGCAAACGCCCGGCGGGGCGATCGGATCGAAACGGCAATCGGATCATCGACATGGCCCGATCATGCCGCCTTATTGTGGGAATCCACAATAGGCAGGCCGCCCGTTCCGCCCTAGTCAGAACGCAGGAAGGGCCGCGCCCGCGCGTCGCGCCCCATCCAGCAACGGATCATCGGGAGGACACCATGACCATTCACCGTTTCATCACCACCGGCCTGGCCGCGGTCATCGCCCTGGGGATGGGCACCGCCGCCTTTGCCCAGGACATCACCATCAAGTTCAGCCATGTCGTCGCCCCCGACACGCCCAAGGGCAAGGGTGCGGAAAAGTTCAAGGAACTGGCCGAGAAATACACCGAGGGCAAGGTCAAGATCGAGATCTACCCCAACAGCCAGCTTTACAAGGACAAGGAAGAGCTGGAGGCCCTGCAGCTGGGCGCCGTGCAGATGCTGGCGCCTTCGCTGGCGAAGTTCGGCCCGCTGGGCGTCAGCGATTTCGAGGCCTTCGATCTGCCCTATCTGTTCGACGGCTATGACCAGCTTCGCAAGGTCACCGACGGCGATGTCGGCCGCGCCATGCTGGCCAAGCTGGAAGACAAGGGTATCAAGGGCCTGGCCTTCTGGGACAACGGCTTCAAGGTGATGTCGGCCAACAGCCCGCTGCATTCGCCCGACGATTTCCTGGGCCTGAAGATGCGCATCCAGTCCTCGAAAGTGCTTGAAGCCGAGATGAACGCGCTGGGCGCGGTGCCGCAGGTGATGGCGTTCAGCGAAGTCTATCAGGCGCTGCAAACCGGCGTCGTCGACGGCACCGAAAACCCGCCCTCGAACATGTTCACCCAGAAGATGCACGAGGTGCAAAAGCACGCGACGCTCAGCAACCACGGCTATCTGGGCTATGCGGTGATCGTGAACAAGGCGTTCTGGGACGGCCTGCCCGAGGATGTGCGCGCCAATCTGGAAAAGGCCATGGCCGAGGCCACCGTCTATGCCAACGGCATCGCCAAAGAGGAAAACGACAAGGCGCTGGAGGCGATGAAGGCCGCCGGCACGACCGAGTTCCACGAGATGACGGCCGAGGAAAAGGATGCCTGGAAAGCCGCCCTTGCCCCCGTGCATGACGAAATGGCCGAACGCATCGGCGCCGATCTGATCGCCCAGATCAAGGCTGCCACCGCGCAGTGACCGGTCGGGGCCGGGCCTTCGGGTCCGGCCCCTTTCCAACGGGATCGCAGAAAAAAGGGGGGGACAGATGCGCGCCTTGGACAGGCTTGAGGAAATCCTGATCGCCACGTTGATCGCCGCGGCGACCACGCTGATCTTTGTCGCGGTGATCCAGCGCTACACGCTGGGGTTGACCGCCGATGTGTTGAAATACGCCCGCAGCAACGAAATGGAGGGCCTGGCCGCCTTTGCGCGATCTGCCTATGGCACGCTGAAGGGGCTGAACCTGGTCTGGGCGCAGGAGCTGACCATCATCCTGTTCGTCTGGATGGCCAAGTTCGGCGCCGCCTACGGCGTGCGCACCGGCATCCATGTCGGCATCGACGTGCTGATCAACCGGCTGGAACCGGGCAAGCGCAAGATCTTCATCCTGTTCGGCCTGCTGGCCGGGGCGTTCTTCACCGGCGTGATCGCCACGATGGGCGCCAATTTCGTTTACCACATGTATCACGCCTCGGCGATTTCGCCTGACCTGGAAGTGCCGATGTGGATCGTCTATCTGGCGATCCCGCTGGGTTCGGCGCTGATGTGCTTTCGCTTCCTACAGGTCGCCCTCAGCTTCCACCTGACCGGCGAACTGCCCCATCACGACCACGGCCATGTGGACGGGATCGAGGATATCGAGGGCGTCGAGGAAGTGGCCGAAGCCTTCCGCGACAGCCCGCTGACCCCATCCGATCGCGGCATCGCCCCCGCCGATCCGACCGCCGAAGGCAGCGCCAGCGTGGACGGAAGCCCCGCCAAGCGCGCCGACACCGACAAGACCGAGGGTTAAGGCCATGAGCGCACTTATTATTTTCGGTCTTCTGACCATGCTGATGCTGACCGGGATGCCGATTTCCATCGCGCTTGGTCTGACCGTTCTGACCTTCCTGTTCACCATGACCCAGGTGCCGATCGACACCGTGGCGCTGAAGCTGTTCACCGGCATCGAAAAGTTCGAGATCATGGCGATCCCGTTCTTCATCCTGGCGGGCAACTTCCTGACCCATGGCGGCGTCGCCCGGCGGATGATCAACTTTGCGACCGCGATGGTCGGGCATTGGCATGGCGGCTTGGGGCTGGCGGGCGTGATCGCCTGCGCACTGTTTGCCGCTGTGTCGGGCTCGTCGCCCGCAACCGTGGTCGCCATCGGTTCGGTCATCCTGCCGGCGATGGTGCAGCAGGGCTTTCCCAAGCAGTTCGGCGCGGGCGTCATCACCACCTCGGGCGCGCTGGGCATCCTGATCCCGCCGTCGATCGTGATGGTGATGTATGCCGTCGCCACTTCGGGGATGCAGGTGCAGGGGCCGGACGGGCAGATCGTCGATGCCGCATCCGTGGGGCAGTTGTTCATCGCAGGCGTCATTCCGGGTCTGATGCTGGCGGGCTTCCTGGCCTTCACCACCTGGAACCGGGCACGCAAGTTCGGCTATCCGCGGCTGGCCAAGGCCGATTGGCGCCAGCGGCTTGCCGCACTGCGCGAAGCCCTGTGGGGGCTGTTGCTGATCGTCATCGTGATCGGCGGCATCTATACCGGCGTCTTCACGCCCACCGAGGCCGCGGCCATGTCGGCGGTCTATGCCTTTGTGATCGCTGTCTTTGTCTACAAGGACATGAAGCTGGCGGACGTGCCGCGGGTGCTTCTGTCCTCGGCCAACATGTCAGCGATGCTGCTGTACATCATCACCAATGCGGTGCTGTTCAGCTTTCTGATGACCTCCGAGGGCATCCCGCAGGCGCTGGGCAACTGGATGGTGGACGCCGGGCTGACCTGGTGGGTGTTCCTGATCATGGTCAACCTGATCCTGCTGGCCGCCGGGAACTTCATGGAGCCGTCCTCGATCGTGCTGATCATGGCGCCGATCCTGTTCCCCGTCGCGGTGCGGCTGGGCATCGACCCGGTGCATTTCGGCATCATGATCGTGGTGAACATGGAGGTCGGCATGTGCCACCCGCCGGTGGGCCTGAACCTCTATGTCGCCTCGGGCATCACCAAGATGGGCATCACCGAGCTGACCGTGGCCGTCTGGCCGTGGCTGCTGACGATGCTGGTGTTCCTGGTGCTGGTCACCTATGTGCCCGCGATTTCGCTGTGGCTGCCCACGATGCTGGGGATGATGTAGCGACACGCGGGGGCTGTCTGCTCCCGCACCCCCGAGGATATCTGCGCCAAGAAGAAAGGGCCGTCCGCTGGGGCGGCCCTTTCGGTTGCAGAAAAGGCACGGGCGTTCGCCGGCGCGAGAACTGAGCCACATACCGCTCCGGTCAGCTTTCGCCCATGCCGGCGCGCGCCGGGCAATCGCCCGGCTCCGACAGACAAACCCGTGCCGCCATGTGCTTGGGCCGATCCAGTGCGAACGGCCTGTCTTGATTGGCCTGTCGGCGGCCCGAAGAACGTCAGAAGGTTATGACGCCGCTACGAACGCACGCGCCCGCCGTGTCGCCAGGCAGAGACAGCTCTTCGCGGAGAAAGCCCTTTGCACCCTTTTCATCGCCCGGCAGCGGCGCGGCTGAAGCACGGGCGGGATGTGCCCCGGCACGTGTCCCGAGCACACGCAGATCAGCTTTTTCCGTCGGGGGGACTGGCATCTTGTGCCACCCCGCTGGCTCGACCCGTGACCTGCGGCTGTGATCCCGCGAATGCTTCACCGGCCCTCAGCCGACCTTTGCCTTCCCCCCTCGGGCAATGTCGACGAATGGAAGTGCCTCTGTTGGAAGGATGGCCGATCTGGCGGACATCGCCACGCACCGTCGCCGGCCCCATCTGCCCGCAGCGACAGAGCGTCCTTCAGCGTGCGCATGTGCCGTCTGAGCGGAGGACTTATGTCCCGCGGCCAGCCTTTCCGGGCTGAGCAAAGGCGTTATCCGCTGGTCCGGCGTCGGTTCGCCGCATCGGGATCGCCCAACAAACAAAAGCTCGTGCCGAAAAGCGGCTCTCTGCCGTTCCATCATCGCGCGCCGCGATCGTGGGAGCGGGCCACGCTTCACCACGCGCATGCGCGCCACCTTGCGTTTTGTCACCACCCGCATGCACGCCACCTTGCGTTTTGCCAGGGCAGAGCGCGGAATTACGTCAAGCCCCCCGCCCTGCGCCGAGGCGTCAGGGACTGGCAAGACGAACGCGCCACCGAATCTTTGGAGGCGTCTCCTCGCCCGCTTTCGGGTCGGCGCAAAGACAAAAGGCCGCCCCAAAGGGCAGCCCTTAGCCTTCCGTGGCTCGCGGTCGCCCAAACAGGCGTCCCGCAGCGACCGCGCCGATCAGCTTGCGCTTTTGCCTTCGCGCTTGGTCTCGGCATGGATCAGCAGCGGCTTGGCGGCGGGGGAATCCACCGCCTCCTCGTTGACGACCACTTCCTCGACCGACTCCAGGCCCGGCAGTTCAAACATCGTGTCCAGCAGGATGTCTTCCATGATCGAGCGCAGGCCGCGCGCGCCGGTCTTGCGCTTGATGGCGCGGCTGGCGATGGCTTTCAGCGCGTCATCGGTGAAGGTCAGCTTGACGCCTTCCAGATCGAACAGGCGCTGATATTGCTTGACCAGCGCGTTCTTGGGTTCGGTCAGGATGGTGATCAGTGCGGCCTCATCCAGGTCGGTCAGGGTGGCGATCACCGGCAGGCGGCCCACGAATTCGGGGATCAGGCCGAACTTCAGCAGATCCTCGGGCTCAAGTTCCTTGAACAATTCGCCCACGCCGCGGTCGTCGTTTTCCTTGACCTGCGCGCCAAAGCCCATCGCCGTGCCCTTGTTGCGCTGCGCGATGATGCGTTCCAGCCCGGCGAAGGCGCCGCCGCAAATGAACAGGATGTTGGTCGTGTCGACCTGCAGGAACTCTTGCTGGGGGTGCTTGCGCCCGCCCTGCGGCGGCACGGACGCCACCGTGCCCTCCATGATCTTCAGCAGGGCCTGCTGCACCCCCTCGCCCGAGACGTCGCGGGTGATGCTGGGGTTGTCGGACTTGCGCGTGATCTTGTCGACCTCATCGATATAGACGATGCCGCGCTGCGCGCGTTCGACATTGTATTCGCTGGCCTGCAACAGCTTGAGGATGATGTTTTCCACATCCTCGCCGACATAGCCCGCCTCGGTCAGCGTGGTCGCATCGGCCATGGTGAAGGGCACGTCGAGAATGCGCGCCAGCGTCTGCGCCAGCAGCGTCTTGCCGCAGCCGGTCGGGCCGATCAGCAGGATGTTCGACTTGGCCAGTTCGATGTCGGTCTTGGACGCATGGTTCAGGCGCTTGTAATGGTTGTGCACCGCCACCGACAGCACCCGCTTGGCGTGCATCTGGCCGATGACGTAATCGTCCAGCACCTTGCAGATGTCGCGCGGCGTCGGCACGCCGTCACCGGTCTTCAGCCCCGAGGTCTTGGTCTCCTCGCGGATGATGTCCATGCACAATTCGACGCATTCATCGCAGATGAACACGGTCGGCCCTGCAATCAGCTTGCGGACCTCATGCTGGCTTTTGCCGCAAAAGCTGCAATAGAGCGTGTTCTTGCTGTCGCTGCCCTGGCTGTTGGCCATGCCTGTTCCCTTGTTCCTGCGCCGCGCGGTGGCGGCGCCTCAGCATCGGCGGGCGGTCACCCGCCCGTCGTCGGTCTGTCGCCCCGATGTTAGGGGCTGGCCCGGCGGGCCACAATCGCAAATCGTCCGCCGCCACGCGGCCCGCCATGGGGGCCGCGCGCGGCGACCGGTCATTTCTTGTCGTCAGACTTGCCGCGCGGTTGCAGGATCTGGTCGATATGGCCCCATTCCAGCGCCTCTTCGGGGCTCATGAACTTGTCGCGCTCCAGCGCGGTCTCAACCTCGGCATAGCTGCGGCCGGTATGTTTCACATAAATCTCGGTCAGCCGCTTCTTAAGGCTCTCGCTTTCGCGGGCGTGGATCATGATGTCTGTCACCTGGCCCTGGAAACCGCCGGACGGCTGGTGGACCATGATCCGCGCATTGGGCAGCGCAAAGCGCATTCCCGGGTCGCCCGCGACGGCGATGACCGAACCCATCGAGGCGGCCTGACCGATGATCAGCGTCGACACCTTGGGCTTGATGTATTGCATCGTGTCATAGATCGCGAGACCCGAGGTCACGATGCCGCCGGGGCTGTTGATATAGATCGAGATTTCCTTGTTCGGATTTTCCGCCTCAAGAAACAGCAGCTGCGCGCAGATCAGGCTGGACATGCCGTCGTGGAACGGCCCGGCCAGAAAGATGATGCGTTCCTTCAGCAGGCGCGAATAGATGTCATAGGCGCGTTCCCCGCGCGAGGTCTGTTCGACGACCATCGGCACCAGGGTGTTCATGTAAAGGTCGATCGGGTCTTTCATCGCGTCCTGCCTTCTGATTGCTCAGGCGCCCTTCTAGCGCGCCAACCGTTAACAGAGTCTTATTGTCGCCCGACCGCCACCGCAAGACCGCGCCGGTTGCGCATGAAAAACGCGGCAAATGTGATCCATTCGTTCAGCACCGGGCCGTGGTGCCAGAATCAGCAGCCCGCCCCTGTCGGGCGACCGCGCATATGAAAGGGCCGCGCCAAGGATCTGGCGCGGCCCTGCATCCTGGCTGGCGGGATGGCTTAGCGCATCTCGCGCCGTTCACCGATCAGGCCGACGACGATCGCATAGCAGGCCGCCAGCAGCACGATGGTGAACGGAAAACCGGTCGAGACCGCCATCGCCTGCAACGCCGCAAGGCCGCCGCCCAACAGCAGGGCGATCGCCACCAGCCCCTCGAAGGTGCACCAGAACACCCGCTGCGGGGTCGGCGCGTTCACCTTGCCGCCCGCCGCGATGGTGTCGATCACCAGCGAACCGCTGTCGGACGAGGTGACGAAGAACACCACCACCAGCACGATGCCGATGAACGAGGTGATCGCGGTCAGCGGCAGTTGCGACAGCATGGCAAACAGCTTCAGTTCCAGCACCGCGTCCTGCACGCCGGTATAGCCCTCCTGCACGAACTGGGCGATGGCGGTGTGGCCCATCGCGGTCATCCACAGCACCGAGATCAGCGAGGGCACGATCAACACCGCGATCAGGAACTGGCGCACCGTGCGCCCGCGCGACACGCGCGCGATGAACATGCCGACGAACGGCGACCAGGAGATCCACCAGGCCCAATAGAAGGCCGTCCAGCCGCCCATGAAATTGGTGTCCTCACGCCCGAAGGGGTTCGACAGCGCCGGAAGCTCGGTCAGATAGGCGCCCAGATTGCCGAAGAACCCGGTCAGGATCGCCATCGTCGGGCCGACGATGATGATGAAGGCCAGCAGCGCGAAGGCCAGAACCATGTTCAGTTCCGACAGCCGCTTGACGCCGCTGTCCAGCCCGGCAACGACCGATATCATGGCGATCATCGTGATGACCACGATCAGCAGGATGATGGTCGTCGTGGTCGCGGGCAGGCCGAACAGGAACTCAAGCCCCGCCGCCGCCTGACCGGCGCCCAGACCCAGCGAGGTCGCCAGGCCGAACACCGTGGCAAAGACCGCCAGGATGTCGATCACATGGCCCGGCCAGCCCCAGATGCGTTCGCCGAAGATCGGGTAGAAGGCCGACCGCATGGTCAGCGGCAAGCCCTTGTTATAGCTGAACAAGGCCAGGGCCAGGGCCACAACGGCATAGATCGCCCAGGGGTGCAGGCCCCAGTGGAAGATCGTCGCGGCCATGCCCAGACGCTCGGCGCCCACGACATCGCCCGCAGCCCCGCCCAGCGGCGCCCAGTCGGTGCGCATACCGTTTTCGAGGACCGGCCCCTCCAGTGCGGTGGTGAAATGGGTCATCGGCTCGCTGACGCCATAAAACATCAGGCCGATCCCCATACCGGCCGCGAACAGCATCGCGAACCAGCCGGTCAGCGAATAATCCGGCGTCGCCTCGGGTCCGCCCAGGCGCACCTTGCCCAGGGGCGTGACGATCAGCACCAGGCACAGGATCACGAAGACGTTGCCCGCCGACAGGAAGAACCAGCCCAGATTGCCGGTCAGGAAATCGCGCAGGCCGGTGAAGACCGGCTCAAGCACGGTCTGAAAGGCCAGCGTGCCGATCGTAAACACCATGATCGCCAAGGCCGAGATCAGGAACACCGGCTTGTGGATGTCGAACTCGATGGTGAAGGATTCCGACAGGTTATCCTGGCCGATTTCGTAATCGGTCTCGATCACCTCGGTGGGGCCTTCGGGGGCGGGGATCGGCTCGACCTCATCCTCGGGGGGGCTTTCGGCGGTCTGGTCCGCGATCAGCACCTGATCGGAAATATCATCCGGGGCGCCGTCGCGCCGATTGTCCTGTGTCATCCTGTCTCCGTTCATCTGGGGCGCATCGCGGCCCGCCGCGTCGGCAGACCAGGCCCGTTCGTCCAACCCGTAATCGGGGTTTGCGGCCAACCGGTAACGATCGGCGGAGGATTTGGTTCAACCGGATCACGATCCCGACAGATCCGCCCGGCAAGACGCGCCAATAACGACATTTTAATGTCGTTTTCAACCCATCATATGCAAAAATGCGGTTTTCGCGCGGCTTTCCATGTGCAGCCGGGCCGCCTATAAGCGGGATAACAGCTTGAATGGGCACAAGGATCACGCGATGCGCCGCGCCGAAATCAGCCGCACGACCCACGAAACCGATGTCAGCGTGACGCTGAACCTGGATGGCACCGGGCGTTACGACATGCAGACCGGGGTCGGCTTCTTCGATCACATGCTGGATCAGCTTGCGCGGCATTCGCTGATCGACATGACCATTCGCGCCAAGGGCGACACCCATATCGACGATCACCATACGGTCGAGGATACCGGCATCACGATCGGCCAGGCGCTGACGCGCGCGCTGGGCGACAAGCGCGGCATCCGGCGCTATGGCGAATGCGCGCTGGCGATGGATGACACGCTGGTGCGGGCGGCGCTGGATCTGTCGGGGCGACCCTGGCTGGGCTGGAACCTGCCGATGACGGCCGAGCGGATCGGCAGCTTCGACACCGAACTGGTGCGCGAGTTCTTTCAGGCTTTGTCCACCCATGGCGGCATCACCCTGCATGTCGATCTGGTGCGCGGCGTGAACAGCCACCATATCGCCGAGGCCGCCTTCAAGGCCGTCGCACGCGCGCTGCGGATGGCGGTGGAACCCGACCCGCGGATGGGCGACGCGCTGCCCTCGACCAAGGGCGCGCTGTGATGCTGACCGTTCTGGTCGATTACGACAGCGGCAATCTGCATTCCGCCGAGAAGGCGTTTCAGCGCATGGCGCGCGAAACCGGGGCGGGCACCGTGCTGGTCAGCGACCGGGCCGAGGATGTGGCCCGCGCCGACCGCATCGTGCTGCCCGGCGATGGGGCCTTTCCGGCCTGCCGCGCGGCACTGCTGGCCAAGCCGGGCCTGGATCAGGCCCTTCGCGAGGCCGTTGATGCGCGCGCGGTGCCCTTCATGGGAATCTGCGTGGGGATGCAGATGCTGGCGACGCTTGGCACCGAATACCGCGACACCGAGGGCCTGGGCTGGGTGCCGGGGCGCGTCGTGGGGATCGACGCGCCCGCGCCGCTGAAGGTGCCGCATATGGGCTGGAACGATCTGGTCATCGACCACCCGCATCCGGTGCTGGCGGGCGTGGCGACGGGCGATCACGCCTATTTCGTGCATTCCTATCACTTCGTCGTGGACGACCCGGCGCATCGGCTGGCGCATGTCGATTATGCGGGCGATGTGACGGCGATCGTCGGGCGCGGCACGGTGGTCGGCACGCAGTTCCACCCCGAGAAATCGCAGGCCACTGGGCTGCGGATCATCGCCAATTTCCTGGCCTGGCGCCCCTGATCCGCCGCGCCGGGGGCTGTCTGCCCCCGGACCCCCGAGCGCATTGGGGCAAGAAAGAAGCGCTATGCCATCTTCGGGTGTGGAAAAGGGCGGCCTCGATGGGCCGCCCCTATGGTCTGTGCGGCAGCGGTCTTACTTCACCTTGGCCCAGGTTTGCGACTTGCACAGCAGGCCGCCCGCGACGCAGCCCGACAGCGACATCGACCCGCCGTTCAGCGCGATCTTGCCGGAATAGACCTTGTTGTTCGAGGGCCGCCAGACCTTGCCCTCGTATTTGCCGCCGCCCTGGGCGGCCATATCGATGACGATCTGCTTGCCGATGTTTTCGGACTTGTATTCTTCCTTGCCCTTGAAGGTGCGGGTGATGGTCCCGCAGAAGTTCGGCCCGCAGGGGGCGATCTGGACATGGGCGAAAGAGCCGTCATCGGGTTGGGTTTGCCAGATGCCTTCGATCGGGTCGGCGGCAGCCGCACCGGCGATCAGCGCAAAGGCGGCGGCGATGGCGAAAGATTTCATGGTGGTGGTCCTCCCTCAGGCGGCATTCCCCGGCCGCTGGGGGATCATCGCCTTGCCGGTGGCCTTGCGGCAAGCGTGACGTTAGGTCCGGGTCGGGCGCGGCTGCGCAACTTTCCTTTACCGGCGCGCTGTGGCAAAGGGGCGCGAACCCATCCAAGCAGAGGCCGCCATGATCCTGTATCCCGCCATCGACCTGAAAGACGGCCAATGCGTGCGCCTGTTGCGGGGCGAGATGGCGGCGGCCACGGTGTTCAACGATGATCCCGCCGCACAGGCGCAGGCCTTTCAGGATGCGGGCTGCGACTGGGTGCATCTGGTCGATCTGAACGGCGCCTTTGCCGGGGCGCCGGTCAATGCCGCGGCGGTCGAGGCGATCCTTGCGCGGGTCAGCGTGCCCTGCCAGCTGGGAGGCGGCATCCGCGACATGGCCACCATCGAGGGCTGGCTGTCGCGTGGTCTGGCCCGCGTCATTCTGGGCACCGTTGCGGTCGAGAACCCCGATCTGGTGCGGCAGGCGGCGCGCGCCTTTCCCGGTCAGGTCGCGGTCGGTATCGACGCCCGCGCGGGACGGGTCGCGACAAAGGGCTGGGCCGAGGAGACCGACGTGATGGTCACCGATCTGGCCCACCAGTTCGAGGACGCGGGCGTGGCCGCGATCATCTATACCGACATCGACCGTGACGGCGCGATGGGTGGCCCGAATATCGCCGCGACCGAAAGCCTCGCGCGGGCGGTCAGCATTCCCGTCATCGCGTCGGGCGGGGTATCGTCGATGGCGGATCTGATCGCGCTGCGCGATACCGGGGTAATCGCCGGGGCGATTTCGGGGCGCGCGATCTATGACGGCGCGATCGACCTGACGGCGGCCTTGGCGGCGCTGCACTGAACCCGGCGTCAGCGCGGGATCACGATTTCGGCCTTAAGCCCGCCCAGGGCCTCGCTTTCGCCCAGCCGAAGCGTGCCGCCATGGCTGCGCGCAATATCGGCGGCGATGGCCAGCCCCAGGCCGACCCCCTGCCCCCGGTCCTGATTGCGCGACGCATCAAGGCGCGAGAACGGCCGCAGCGCCTCGGCCCGGCGGTCGGCGGGAATGCCGGGGCCTGCATCCTCGACCGCGACGACCAACGCCTTGGGGCTGATCGTAGCGCCGACCCGCGCGCGCTGGCCATAGCGCAAGCCGTTGCCGATCAGGTTGTCCAACGCGCGACGCAACGCCAGCGGGCGGCAGCGCACCAGACCTTCGGGCAGCGGAGCGGCCAGATCGACATCGGCCCCGGCGCGGCGGCGATCCTCGACCAGGCGGTGCAGGAAGGGGGCGATGGCGACATCCTCGACCGGCTCGGTCGCGGCCTCGTCGCGGGCGAAATCCAGAAAGGCATCGACCATCTGCCCCATCTCGGCCACGTCGCGTTCCATCGCCGCGATCTCGTCGGGTTCGGGCGGCAGGTCGGGGGTCAGCATCGACAGGCCCAGCCGCAGCCGCGTCAGCGGCGTGCGCAAATCGTGGCTGACGCCCGACAGCATCAGGGTGCGGCTTTCGATCTGGCGTTCGATCCGGGCACGCATGTCCAGAAAGGCGGCGCCGGCGGCGCGCACCTCGGTCGCGCCCGAGACGCGATAGGGCACCGTCTGGCCGCGCCCGAAGGCCTCGGCGGCGCGCGCCAGGCGGCGGATCGGGCGAAGCTGATTGCGCAGGAAGATCACGGCGATACCCGTCATCAACAGGCTGGTCGCCACCATCAGCACCAAAAGTTGATGCGGGTTCGAGGCGCTGACGCGGCGACGATCGAAGGACAGCTCCAGCGGTCCTTGCGCGGTGGCCACCCCCACCCGAACCTGGCGCGACCCGGACAGATCGACACCGCTGATGCCGGGCAGCCGGTCATGCAGCACCTTGACCACGATGCGGCCCGAAAAGTCATACCAGATGCGGCGATCCCTTGGGGCCTCGGCCCCCGGTCGGGCGACGGTGATGCCCAGCGGCTGCGCCACTGCGCGCGCCGCCGCCAGTGCCTCGGGCAGGGTTCGCGCGGCCTCGGCGCGGGCGATCACCAGCGCCAATTCGCGCGCTGCGGTGTCCGACATCTGCCGGGTCACGTCCTCGAAATGCCGTTGCAGGAACATCACCGACACGACCAGCTGGATGACCACCACCGGCAGGATCAGGATCAGCACCGCACGGCCATAAAGACCGCGGGGCAGCAGGTTGCGCATCAGGTCATGTCCCATGCTAGGATGCTACCCGCGCCGACTGCCGGAAGGAAGCCCATGCAGACTGACCCCACGCCGCTGCCTGATGGGCTGCGCCTGATCCGTGCCGACAATCCGGGGCCGCTGACCGGGCCGGGGACGAACAGCTTCATCCTGGGGCGTGGGCGGGTGGCGATCGTCGATCCCGGCCCGGATGATCCTGCACATCTGGCGGCGATCCTGGCGGCGCTGACCCCGGATGAAAAGGTCGCGGCGATCCTGTTGACCCATGCGCATCTGGATCATTCCGCTTTGGCCCCGCGCCTGTCACGCGCCGTGGGCGCGCCGGTGATGGCCTTCGGTGGCGCGACCGACGGGCGCTCGGCAGTGATGCAGGCCCTGGCGCAGGCCGGGCTGGCGGGCGGGGGTGAGGGTTTGGACAAGGATCTTCGCCCCGACCGCTGTCTGGCCGATGGCGAGACCATAAGCCTTGGCGGGCTGAGCGTGACGGCGCTGCATACGCCCGGCCATGCGGCGGGGCATCTGGCCTTTGCCTGCGATGATCCGGCGATCGGCATCCTGACCGGGGATGTGGTGCTGGGCTGGGCCTCGACGCTGATTTCACCGCCCGATGGCGATCTGGGGGATTACCTGCGCACGCTGGACCGGCTGGCGGCGCGGGGGGCGCGGGTGCTGCGTCCGGCGCATGGCGGCCCGATTACCGACCCGGCCGCACGGCTGGCGGAACTGGCCGCGCATCGCGCCCTGCGGATGGATCAGATCCGCGCCCGGCTGGCCCAAGGCCCCGCGCGCCCGGCCGAGCTGGTGGCCGCGATCTATACCGAAACGCCGCCCGCGCTGTGGCCTGCCGCGACGCGCAATGTGCTGGCGCATCTGATCTTTCTGGTGGAACAGGGCGAGGTCACCGCCCGCCCTGCCCTGTCTGCCGATGCGGTCTTTGCGCTGACCGCATAAACCCGCCGGTCAGATCAGCGGCTTGTCGTTGGTCAGGTGACGCACCGCCAGCTTGCGGCCCATCCGGCCAGATGCCAGCGGGCGCGCGGCGTCGGGCAGGGTGTCGTCATCGGCCAGGTCGGGGAACAGCGCGAAGATTTCGTCCCGCGCGGCGGCACCGATGGATTGCAGCGCCTGCGGGCCGGTGAACAGCGATTCCGTCGGCGCACCTTCGGTCAGGATCACCTCGTGCCGATCAAACAGCAGGTGGAAGTAATCCACATCGCCGCTGACCTCGGCATAGTCGATGCCCGGCAGCTGGCACAATTGCTTGGCGGCTACCAACACCTCGCGCGTGCCGAACATGCGCTGCGCGATGGCCGAGGAGACCAGCACCCGGTGCTGCGGCGACACGAACAGATCGCGCAGCGGCAGACCCGCGCCCAGGGCACCGGCGGAAATGCGGATCGGCCGAAGGCGGCGGTCGTCCGCGACCACCTGCGCGCGCACCCGCGCCATGCCGATCCAGCGCAACGGCTGCGGGCCGTTGTCACGTGTCGTGACCAGATCGCCGACGGCCAGATCCTCGACCTTGACCGGGCCACCGGGCGTCGCAACATGGGTGCCACGCACCAGACAGGGCGCGGGTAGTGGCTCTTGCAGAACGCTGCTGTCGACGCCGAAATCCTCATAGATGACGGACCCACCACTGTAGGACAGCCGATATGAGGTATCCGGGGTCAGCGGGATCGTGCTCATCACCCCGATGATCGACAGAAGATTGCCGCGGGAATCGACGATGCCAACCGGATAAAGGTCGAAATCATCGCCATTGGCATCAACGCCGCGAACGGCATAGGGCACGTTCACCAGCGTGCCTCGGGGATAGTCGGTGCCAAACAGCGTGGCGGGCGCGACCAACGGCACACCCTGTTGCACAGCGGTGTCGATATCATCCCAGGCGCCGTCACGAAGCTGGAACGATCCGACCTTGTAATTGTCATCCAGCTTGACGGTGCCGCGCGTATATTGCGCGACCGTGGCGGTATTGGCCGAGGGATCAAGGGGCAGGCCGGTCCGTGTCCGGGGGCTTGAACCACTGGTCGAGAAAAAGAAGTCCAACGAATTCACGTCGTACATGTAAAAGGTCGTCATCGTCATCTCCGCTGTGCGGGGGCAAGCGCCGCCGACCTTGCGAAGACACCGCGACCCACAGTCCGAGGTCGAAAGGTTTCGACCGACAAGCTGCCAACAGGGCCTGGTCAGGCTATGACGAATCACCCCCAACCGAAAGTCAGAAAACGACATCAATAGTCGTATTTTTCAGTGCCTTGCGAAGGCCGGGTGCAAACTAAAAACGCGTTTCAATTGCAGATTGCAAAGCACCTGGGCCAACGCCTGATTTCTGGGCAGAGCATAACTTCCGGGGCGAAAGACGCTGCGGCGGCAAGGCCTTGAAAGATCACGAAATCCGGATTTTTGCCGCGCGATCAGTTTGATTTTAATGATTTTCTGAAAATTTCCCCCCTTGAGTGAAACCGCGACACATCGTTTACGCTTGTTGTCAGCTGCGCCGCGTTGGTTTGCGGCGACTTCGCGCGACAGCGCATCGAACGGGATCGTCCCGTCTGACAGGGGTTTCAATGGGTAACGATGATCTTTCCGTAGACCGGAAACCGGCCCCGATCCGAACAGGCCGCTTTGACCGACCGTGGGGCAGCACATGCCCCGCCACGACCAACCCGACAAACTGGATCTACACCGGCGGCGCGATGGCGGCCCCGGTTGCCGCTTTCTGGAGTTAACGAATGACTACCTTTTACATGTATAGCGCGTCGTCGCTGAACTATGTGTTCTCGACCGGCGGCTCGAACCCCAGCACGATGACCTCGCTTCCGGTCGACCCTTCGGCGAACACCTATAGCCAGTATTCCACCGGCTCGGTGACGCTGGCGACCAATTACCAGACCGGGTCGATCGTCATGCCGAATGGCACCTGGGATCCAATCGACACGGCGGTGCAATATGGCACCAAACTGCCAGCGACCACGACGCTGTTCGGAACCACCTACCCGAAGGACACGCTGCTGAACGTGCCCTATGCCATTCGCGGCGTTCTGGCCAATGGCACAGAGTTCGACATGTATCCTGTGGTCGTCGTCGACTCGTCCGGTGTGGTCAAATCCATCGTCGGGGTGATGAGCTCGGTATCCCTGACGCCCGGGACCAAATACACGCTGAGCTATGGCGGCGACTCGGTCATCTATGAAGATTTCGGCGTGGCAAGCTCGAACTTGCAGCAACCGCTGGACCCGAAAAACGGCATCGTCGAGGGCACGGCCGGGAACGACACGATCGACGGCAGCTATACGGGCGATCCGCAGGGCGACAAGATCGACAATGCCGACAACACCCTGGCCGGGGTGGCGGCGGGCGGCACCGCCGGGTCGAATGACGACCTGGTGCAGGGTTTTGCCGGCAACGACACGATCCGGTCGGGTGCGGGCAATGACACGGTCTATGCCGGTGCAGGCGCCGATACCGTCGATGGTGGCGCGGGCAATGATGTCATCTTCGGCTTTGGCGACACGCTGAACGGCGCCGATGACGGTGCGAATGACACGCTGCTGGGCAATACCGGCAGCGACAAGCTGTATGGCGGTGCGGGCAATGACGTCCTTTATGGTGACGACACGCTTGGCAACTCCACGGTCAGCCCCGGCAACGACACGATCGACGGCGGTGCGGGCAATGATACCATCATTGGCGGCCAGGGCGGCGATTCCGTCTCGGGTGGCGATAATGACGACCTGATCTATGGCGACACCACGACGCCGACCGACACCGCCGGCGGGGCCGACACGCTGCTGGGCGGGGCGGGCAAAGACACGATCTATGGCGGTGCTGGCAACGACACGATCGACGGCGGCACCGACAATGACACGCTGTACGGCGGCGGCGGCGATGACACCGTGTCGGGCGGCGACGGCCACGACTTCATCAACGCGGACTCAGGCAATGACCTTGTGTTCGGCGGCGCAGGTGATGACAGCATCCTGGGCGGTGCCGGCAACGACACGATGTATGGCCAGGATGGCAGCGATACGATCATCTCGGCCGCGGGCGATCTGTCGGACGGCGGCGCCGACAACGATGTGTTCAACCTCAACACCACCACCGGTGGCACCTCGACCATCGTGGGTGGCGAAACCACGACCACCGGGATTGATTTCGACACGATCAACGGATCGACCCTGACCGGTCCGGCGACCGTCAGCTTCACCGCCGATGAGGCCGGCACCTATGCCAGCGGCGGCCTGACCACGACCTTCACCCAGATCGAGGGCGTGGTCACCGGCAGCGGCAACGACACGATCACCGCCGCAACAGGTGTCACCAAGTCGATCACCGCCAATACCGGCGCGGGCAATGACCTGATCACCACCGGCGGCGGGGACGACAGCATCAATGCCGGGGCCGGGTCGGATACGATCAACGGCGGCAACGGCAATGACACGATCATCGCGGGCGACGGCGATGACGACATCACCTTTGGCGCGGGCGATTCCGTGTCGGGCGGCGCGGGCGATGACGATTTCACCTTTGCCCCCGGCCAGACCGGCAGCGGCAGTTTCACCGTCATCGGCGGCGAGACGAGCGAAGGCACGCCCGAGGACACCAGCAACAATGCCGATGATGGCGGCGTGGCGGGCGACAAGCTGGATGGCTCGGCGCTGACCACTGGCGTCGCCGTGACCTATACCACCTTCGAGGGGGCGAATGTCACCGGCGGCGCCACCGGCACCTTCAGCGAAATCGAAAAGGTCATCACCGGCAGCGGCAACGACACGATCGACGCCAGCAATGCCTCGCTGACCAATACCGGCGGCAGCATCGGTATCAACATCGACACCGGCGCGGGCAATGACCTGATCACCGGCAGCGGCGGCGCCGACAGCATCATCGCCGGGGCCGGGTCGGACACGATCAACGGCGGCAACGGCAATGACACGATTGCCGCCGGTGACGGCGATGACGACATCACCTTTGGCGCGGGCGATTCCGTGTCGGGCGGCGCGGGCGATGACGATTTCAAGCTGGACCCGGCGCAGACCGGCACCGGCGGCTGGACCGTCATCGGCGGCGAGGCGAACGAGGGCACCCCCGAGGACATAAGCAACAACGCCGATGATGGCGGCATGGCGGGTGACAAGCTGGATGGCTCGGCGCTGACCAACCCGGTCACCGTCACCTATACCACCGTCGAGAACGGCGGCGTGACCGGCGGCACCACCGGGACGTTCAGCGACATCGAGAAGGTCGTCACCGGATCGGGCGATGACGTGATCGACGCCGGCAATGCGGCACTGACCAACGGCGCGGCCGGCATCAATGTCGACACCGGCGCGGGCAATGACCAGATCACCGGCAGCGCCGGGGCCGATACGATTGCGGCGGGCGCAGGCAATGACGTCATCAGCGCCGGGGCTGGAAACGACCTGATCGACGCAGGCACGGGCAACGACAAGATCGATGGCGGCGCGGGTGCCGACACGATGACCGGCGGCGACGGGTTTGACACGTTCAGCGTCACCTCGGGCGATGTCATCACCGATTTCAACACCGCGACCGGTGGCAACATCACTGATGGCAATTTCAACAACAACGATCTGGTCGATCTGAGCGGCTATTACAACGCCGCCAACCTGATCAAGATCAACGCCGCGCGCGAAGCCGCCGGGCTGCCGAAATATGCCTCGCCGTTGCAGTGGTTGCGCAAGGATCAGGCCGATGGGGTGCTGAACGACATCAGCACTGCGAATGGCTTTGCCAGCGACTTCACACTGACGCTTCAGGGCGTGACCGGCGCGCAACTGACGACCGACAACACCAAGGTCGTCTGCTTCACCGAAGGCACGTTGATCGACACCGCCCGCGGCCCCGTGGCGATCGAGGATCTGGGCATCGGCGATCTGGTCATGACGCGCGACCGTGGCGCCCAGCCGATCCGCTGGATCGGTCAGCGCGCCATCGAGGCCGATGAGCTTGAGGCAAACCCGAACCTGCGCCCGGTCCGCATCCGCGCAGGGGCGCTTGGCGCGGGCCTGCCTGCCGCCGATCTGGTGGTCAGCCCGCAGCACCGGGTGCTGGTGCGATCGCGCATCGCGCAGCGCCTGTTTGGCACCGATGAGGTGCTGGTCGCGGCCAAGCAGCTGTGCCAGGTCGACGGCATCGACATCGCAACCGACCTGACCCGCGTGGTCTATGTCCACATGCTGTTCGACCGGCATGAGGTTGTGACCTCGAACGGTGCGGAAAGCGAAAGCCTGTTCACCGGGCCGGAGGCGCTGAAATCGGTCGGCGCAGCGGCGCGCGACGAGATCCTGGCGATCTTCCCCGAACTGGCGGACCGCGACTATCAGGCGATCCCGGCGCGCACCCTGGCCTCGGGCCGGATGGGCCGCAAGCTGGCGGTGCGCCACATCCAGAACGGCAAGGCGCTGGTGCAATAGACCGGCGCAAAGGCGACGGCGAAAGGGGCACCATGGCGGTGCCCCTTTTCATTTGACCGGTGTGGAACCGTAGAATCGCGCAGCCGGAACCTGTGCCACAGGCACCGGTTCGTCCATCGCAACTGTCTGATGAAATTGGCGCACCCGACAGGATTCGAACCTGTGACCTCTGCCTTCGGAGGGCAGCACTCTATCCAGCTGAGCTACGGGTGCGCTGTGCCTTGGTCCATACCAGCACGGCCCGGCGGCCTCAACCGAAAAGATCGCGGCAGAGATCCAGGGCCGAGACAAGGGCGTCGACCTCATCGCGGGTGTTGTAAAGGCCAAAGCTGGCGCGCGCGGTCGCGGTCAGGCCCAGGTGATCCATCAGCGGCATGGCGCAATGGCTGCCCGCCCGCACGGCCACACCGCGCTTGTCCAGGATCGTGGCGATGTCATGGGGATGCGCGCCCGGCATGGTCATCGAAAAGATCGCGCCCTTGCCCGGCGCCGTGCCTTGCAGCGTCAGCCAGTTGCGGTCGGCCAGTTGCGCCGCCGCATAATCGCGCAGGTCGCGTTCATGCGCGGCGATCTTTTCCATGCCGATGGCGCTCAGGTAATCCAGCGCCACGCCCAGGCCGATCTGGTTGACGATGCCCGGCGTGCCCGCCTCGAACCGCATCGGCGGGTCGGCATAGCTCACCGCGTCGCGGCTGACGGTGCGGATCATGTCGCCGCCACCCAGAAAGGGGCGCATCTCGGCCCGGCGTTCCGGGGCGATCCAGATCGCGCCGGACCCCGACGGCCCATAAAGCTTGTGGCCGGTGATCGCATAGAAATCGGGGGCGATCTCGGTCAGGTCGATGGGCATATGCACCGCCGCCTGACTGCCATCGACCAGCACCGGCACGCCCTGCGCGCGCGCGCCCGCGCAGATCGCCGCGACATCGACCAGCGTGCCCAGCACATTCGACATATGGGTGACGGCGACCAGCCGGGTGCGCGGTCCGATGGCGGCCAGCACCTTGTCGGCAGGCAGGCTGCCATCGGCCTCGGGTTCAACCCATCGCAGCACGATCCCCTGACGTTCGCGCAGGAAATGCCAGGGCACGATATTGGCGTGATGCTCCATCACGCTCAGCACGATCTCATCGCCGGGCTGAAGCCGGGGCGCGGCCCAGGCATAGGAGACCAGGTTGATCGCCTCGGTCGCGCCGGTGGTGAAGACCACGCCGTCCTCATCGGGGGCGTTCAGAAAGCGGGCGATCTTGCCGCGGACGGCCTCGTATTTCTCGGTCGAGATGGTGGACAGCGTATGCAGCCCGCGATGGACATTGGCGTAATCCATCGCATAGCCCTGCACCACCGCGTCGATCACCGCCTGCGGCTTTTGCGCGCTTGCGCCATTGTCGAGATAGACCAGGGGCTTGCCGTTCACCTGCCGCGACAGGATCGGGAAATCGGCGCGGATCGCATCGACGTCATAGGTCATTGCGGCATCGCCTCAAGCGGCGGCAGGATACCGAGCGAGGCGAGTGCCAGGCTGAGGATCAGGCTGGCCACGATCAGCGTGCCGACGGCGCCGATGGCGACCAGGCCGATATGGGCAAAGCCGTGCAATTCCTTGGTGAAAGACACGACCAGCCAGAAGAACAGGCCGACCGCGACCAGGCCCAGAACCTCGGCGGTCAGCGGGAAGATCAGCATCAGCAGCACCTGCGCGACCTGGATCACCAGCATCATCGCATCGATCCAGACGATCAGCCACAACGCATCGGCAAAGCTGCCCTTGCCGCCGAACAGCTGGCCCACGCGCGCGACCATGCCCGACACGACGATCAGCACCACCAGCTGCACCCCCGCCATGGTCAGGGGCGATCGAGTCAGCGGCGACCAAGGCGTGTCGACCGGCACCGGGAATAGCTGGCTGGCAAGCCAGGCAAGGATCGCCGACAGCGCCACCACCACCGCCGCCGCCATCCAGCGGCCCTCGACCGGGGGGGCGAGGTTCAGGATGCGCGGCACCGCCTGCGCGGGCCGCGTCACCGCATCCCGCGACAAGGCCAGAAAATCGTCAAAGCCGAAAGCCATCACGCCCCCTTCAGCGCGGCGGCAATGCCGGCCGCCCAGAATATCCCAAAGCCGATCCCGGCGACGGCGCGCGTCAGCGTCAGGCCCGGACCCGGCCCGATATAGCCCTGAACCAGCCCGGCCAGCAACATCGCCGGCGCCACCGCCAGCATCGCCCAGAACAAAGCGACGCGCAGCCGCAAGCCGTCGACACCGCGCCGCCCCGCCAGCCACAGGGCCAGATGCGACAGGGCGGCCATCGCATAGGCGAGCAGCGGCAGCATGAACATCGTCGCCAGCAGCGCGCCGCCGATCCGGGCATCCAGCGGCACCAAGGGGTCCAGATGCGCGGCCCGCGCATGCCCCGGCCATTGTGCGACAAAGAACAGCCCGCAGGCGGACAGCAAAGTGGCAAGCGCCGCCGGTTCGGACAGGCGCAGGCCCATCACCTCGGCCGCGACACGGCGCGGCGCGATCCACATCCGCGCCATCCGCGCCACGACCGACATGTCAGCCCTTCCGGTGAGGCGCGGCCGGATGGCGGTTCAGCCAATCCTCAAGCCGGGTCACGATCTCGGATTTCAGGTCGTCATCCTCGATCTCGTCGATGGCATCGGCCAGGAAGGACAGCACCAGCATCGCGACCGCCGCATCCTCGGGGACGCCGCGACTGCGCAGATAGAACAAGGCCGTCGGATCAATCGCCCCGGTCGTCGAACCGTGGCTGCATTTCACGTCATCGGCATAGATTTCCAGTTCGGGCTTGCCAAGGAACTGGCTGTTCTCATCCAGCAAAAGTGCCTGGCTGATCTGATAGCCATCGGTCTTTTGCGCGCCCGGCTTGACCAGAATCTTGCCCTGAAACACGCCGACCGCGCCGTTCTTCAGCACCTTCTTGAACACCTGACGGCTTTCGCAGCGCTCCGCCGCATGGGTCACGAACACGGTGTCATCGTGGTGGAAATCGCCGGTCGCCGCATCGCCAAGGGCCGCGCCCGCGACATGGGCCACGGCATCATCGCCCTGAATGTCCAGCACGGCCTCATTGCGGGTCAGCGTGCCATTGGCGGCCAGAGTGAAGGATTTGAACAGAGCGGCCTCACCGATGCGGGCGAAGATCGCGGTGGCGACCAGCCGTTGACGGCCCGGACCCTGGGCGCGGATATGGTGGAACCGCGCGGCTTTGGGCAGGTCGATCTCCATCACGGTATTGGCGCGCGCGCCGGGCAGGCCGGTTTCCAGGATGGTCACCTCGGCGCCCGGATCCAGCTTGACAACGTGTCGCAAGAACACCTCGCAAGCCTCGGAATTGCGGCGATAAAGGATGTGCAGCGGGCGCGCGATGCGGCCCGTGACACGGATCGCCGCCCCCTCATCCGCGCGAATGCCGTTCAGCGCCGCCAGAGGGCGACCCACGGGCTTCTGGCCCTCGGCCTCAAGCGTGCCGACAAAGCCCGCCACCCAATCGGGCGCGGCCGACAAGGGCGCGATCTCGATGCCTTCGGCTCCGGTCAGGTCGGACGCCTCCGCATCAAAGACCCCATCGGTGAAAACCATCACGAACCGGTCGCGGGTTGAAAACAGCGGCGGCTCGGCGTCCTTCGGGGGCAGCGGCGCAGGCGGCACCTCATCGGCCAGAAGCGCGCGCGGATCGGTATAGCGCCAGTATTCGTCGCGCCGGGTCGGCAGGCCGCCCTGGGCGTCCAGCCGCGCCTGCGCGCCCGCCTTCAGATCGTCCAGCGCCATCAGCCGACCTCCGCCAACAGATCGCCGTAACCGTTCTGTTCGACCTCGAGCGCCAGTTCCGGCCCGCCCGATTTCACGATCCGGCCATCGGCCATGATATGCACGACATCGGGTTTGATATGGTCCAACAGGCGCTGATAATGGGTGATGACCAGGAACGACCGGTCCGGCCCGCGCAGCGCATTCACGCCCTCGCTGACCAGCCGCATGGCATCGACATCAAGGCCCGAGTCGGTCTCGTCCAGGATGCACATCTTCGGTTCCAGCATCGCCATCTGCAGGATTTCGTTGCGCTTTTTCTCACCGCCCGAAAAGCCGACATTGACCGGACGCTTCAGCATCTCGGCGTCGATATTCAGCGATTTGGCCTTTTCGCGCACGACCTTCAGGAACTCGGCCGAGGACATCTCGTCCTGCCCGCGCGCCTTGCGCTGCGCGTTCACGGCGGTGCGCAGGAAGGTCATGTTGCCGACACCGGGAATTTCGACCGGGTATTGGAAGGCCAGGAACAGCCCCGCCGCCGCCCGTTCTTCGGGTTCCTGTTCCAGCAGGTCATCGCCATTCAGCGTGGCGCTGCCCTCGGTCACGACATAGCCGTCGCGGCCCGACAGCACATAGGACAGGGTCGATTTCCCCGACCCGTTCGGCCCCATGATCGCGTGAACCTCGCCCGCCGGAACGGTCAGGGTCAGGCCTTTCAGGATCTGCTTGTCTTCTTCCTCAAGCTTGACGTGCAGGTTTTCGATTTTCAGCATGTGTCTTCCTTGGATCGTCTAGCCCTGCGCCGCGGCGGCAGGCTTGGGGTTCACTTTGGCCAGGTAGGCAGCCAACAGTCGCCGGTCGAGGCCGATATGGTCGTCAAGAATGGTCAGACAGCGCAGCACCACATCCAGGCTGCCCAAGACGCTGTCGGCAAGCAGCGCCAGATGCTTGACGGCCTCGACGTCGGCGGGCGTCGATTTGCGCAGGATCATGTCGCGGCGCAGAAACACCGCATCGCCATCCACCGCCTGGGAGGCCATCATCGACGGGTCAAGCCGTTCGCCCAGTCGGCTGCGCAGCGCGTGCGATTTGGTGAACAGCATCTTGTGGAACTCGAACCCCTGCTTGCGCAGCGACGCCATCTGGTCACCGATCAGCGGCTGCTGATCGTAAAGCGGCACAAAGGCCACCTCGGTGATGATTGCGCCCGTCCCGGCAAGGGTTCTGGCGCCATGGTCAAAGACCTTAGTCTCGCCGCCCTGAATGTCGATCTTCAGCAGGTCCGGCGTCGGCAGATCCGTCAGGTCATCCAGCCGCTGCGTGTTGAAGGGCAACTGCCCGACCTGGCGCAAGGCCTGACGGAAAAAGCCAAGATAGCGTTCGACAAAGCCCGAGTTGGCATCCAGCGTCGAGTTGAAACCGTCCACGGCAAACAGCCGCAACACGGCATCCTTTCCGTCGCCCACAGCCGCGCGAATGTAATGCTCGCGCGGACCCTTGGTGACCTGAAGCTTTTCAAAAGCCTCGGGCGCGGGTTCAAAGCCCCAGATCTCGCACAGGCCGGCCTTGTGCATCAGCGCATAGGGCGGCGGATTGACCGGGTTGGCCCCGACGTCCAGGATACGCGTCAACGGCGTCGGCGCGACCAACTCATGCAACAGTCGCAGACGCTCGACCTTGGCGTCGACCATCACCCCACGCTCCCCTCAAGGCTGATCGCCACCAGGCTCTGCGCCTCCATGGCGAATTCCATCGGCAGCGCCTGCAAGACCTCGCGGCAGAAGCCGTTGACGACCAGGGCCACGGCCTCTTCCTCGTCCATGCCGCGCGACCGGCAGTAGAACAGCTGATCGTCATCGACCTTGCTGGTCGTCGCCTCATGTTCGACGCGCGATGAGGTGTTCTTCACCTCGATATAGGGCACGGTATGCGCGCCGCATTGATCGCCGATCAGCAGGCTGTCGCATTGGGTATAGTTGCGGCTGTTCTCGGCGCGCGGGTGCATTGTCACGAGGCCACGATAGGTGTTCTGCGCGCGGCCCGCCGAAATCCCCTTGGACACGATCCGCGACCGTGTGTTCTTGCCCAGATGGATCATCTTGGTGCCGGTATCGGCCTGCTGCATGTTGTTGGCGATGGCGATCGAATAGAACTCGCCCTGGCTGGCCTCGCCGCGCAGGATGCAGGACGGGTATTTCCAGGTGATCGCCGATCCGGTTTCCACCTGCGTCCACATCACCTTGGCCCGGTCGCCCCGGCAATCAGCGCGCTTGGTGACAAAGTTGTAGATGCCGCCCTTGCCCTCTTCATCGCCGGGGAACCAGTTCTGGACGGTCGAATACTTGACCTCGGCATCCTTCAGGATGACGATTTCCACCACCGCGGCGTGCAACTGATTGGTGTCGCGCTTGGGGGCGGTGCAGCCCTCAAGGTAGCTGACATAGCTGCCCTCGTCGCAGATGATCAGGGTGCGTTCAAACTGCCCGGTATTTTCGGCATTGATGCGGAAATAGGTCGACAGTTCCATCGGGCAGCGCGTGCCCGGCGGGATATAGACGAACGACCCATCCGAAAACACCGCGCTGTTCAGCGTGGCGAAAAAGTTGTCGCTGGGCGGGACGACGCTGCCCAGGTATTTCTGCACCAGCTCGGGATGCTCGCGGATCGCCTCGCTGATCGAGCAGAAGATCACCCCGGCCTTGGCCAGTTCCGCCTTGAAGGTAGTGCCGACGCTCACGCTGTCGAACACTGCGTCCACCGCGACCTTGCGGCCCTCGGCAGGCGCGCCCTCGGCGCCCTCGATCCCGGCCAGGATCATCTGTTCCTTCAGCGGGATGCCCAGCTTTTCATAGGTCGCCAGCAGCTTCGGGTCGACCTCATCCAGCGACTTCGGCTTTTCCGCCATGCTTTTCGGCTGGGCGTAATAATACTGATCCTGATAGTCGATGACCGGATAATTCAGCATCGCCCAACTGGGTTCGGTCATGGTCAGCCAGCGGCGATAGGCCGCCAGCCGCCAGTCGGTCATCCATTCGGGTTCGCCATTCTTCTGGCTGATCAGCCGGACGATATCCTCATTCAGCCCCTTGGGGGCGTATTCCATCTCGATGTCGGTTTCCCAGCCGTATTTGTAACTGCCCATGTTCTGAACAGTTTCCACGGTTTCACGGTCCACCCCCTCGCGGATGTCGAGGTCTTGCGTCATTGCGTCTCCCTGCCCCGGCGGGGCCTCAGCCATGGCGCGCCCGGTGTCGCCGGTGCGCGCTTTCCCATGCGCGCAGGAAGCGGTCAACCTGGTCGCGCGTCGTCCCTATTCCCAATGAGATGCGGATGGCCGAGGCCACCTGCATCTCGTCATACCCCATCGCGCGCAACACCCGGCTGGCACGCACCTTGCCCGATGAACAGGCCGACCCCGCGCTGATCGCGAAACCGGCCAGATCCATCTGCATGACCTGGGTTTCACCCTTCCAGCCGGGCGAGATCACGCAGGTCGTGTTGGGCAGGCGCGGGGCCGCTTCGGCACCCGACCCCGGAAACATAGCATTTTCGTCGGATTCTGCCAGCCCATTTTCAAGAATCGTTCTAAGTTCGGCAACCCGATCCCAATCGCCATCGGCCAGATGCTGCGCGGCCCGGCGCGCGGCGGCGGCAAAACCCGCGATGCCGATCAGGTTTTCGGTCCCTGCGCGCCGCCCCATCTCTTGCCCGCCGCCGCGCAATTGCGCCGCAATCTCGGTTCCGGGGCGCAGGATCAGCGCACCCACACCCTTTGGCCCGCCCAGCTTGTGCGCGCTGACCAGCCCCATGGTGATGCCCAGCCAGTTGAAGGCAAAGGGGATCTTGCCGAAACCCTGGGTCAGGTCGCTGACCGCCAGCCCCTCGGGCAGGGTCTGAACCACGCCCGTCTCGGAATTGGCCAGTTGCAGCGCGGCACGCCCCGGATCGGCCACCGACACCCGCCCCGCCGCATCGACCGGCAGGCCGTCGCGGCACCAGGCCGCCACCGCGTCATGCTCGACGCTCGCGCAATCCAGATCGCGACCGGCCAGGGCCAGGGCGGCCGCCTCGGTCGCGCCCGAGGTGAACACGACATCGCACCCATCCGCGCCCAGCGCCGCAGCCACATCCGCGCGCGCCGATTCGATCAGTGCCTTGGCAGCCCGCCCTTCCGCATGAACCGAGGACGGATTGCCCACCACATCCATCGCCGCCATCATCGCGGCCCGCGCCTCGGCCACCAAGGGCGTGGTCGCGTTATGATCCAGATACACCCGCATCCCGACTCCTTACGCGCGTCGCGCCCCGTGGCCGCCGTCGGCAAGGTGGATGTTCATCCCAAGAAGAAAGCGGCTTTCTTCGTGGTCCAAATATCCCCCGCGGACCGTCCCGCAGCCGGGCAGGCGCGCGCCGTCAGTCATCGACGACCGAGAACAGACCGGGCACCGCCGGACAGGGCTTCAGCCGATTGCCGATCACATCGGCCAGCGTCGTTTCATAAAGGAAAACATAGACATGCGCCGACAGGCTTTCCCACAGCCGGTTCGACAGGCTTTGCGCGCGCGTGCCCGATACGCCGCCCGTCACACCGGCACCGGTATGCATCGCGCTGACGGTTTCATCCACCGCCTCCAGCACATCGGCCAGCCGCAGATCCTCGGGGGCGCGGGCAAGGCGATAGCCGCCGCCGGGGCCACGCACGCTGTCCACCAGCCCGGCACGGCGCAGGCGAACGAAAAGCTGTTCCAGATACGGCAGCGAGATATCCTGCCGGCGCGAGATCTCGGCCAGCGAGGTCAGATGTTCTGGCCCCGCCAGCGCCAGATCGCACAGCGCAACCACCGCATAGCGTCCCTTGGTGGACAGTTTCATCGCATCCCCCTTGCATCTCCGCGCGGCCTCGACCGGACGGGCGCGCGCCACCCTGAACCGCGCTTGGCGATTGACGCGCGGCGCGCGGCGGACTACCTGATCCTGTCGCGGCCTCTTGCAGGCCGCTGACCGCAACACGATCTAAGGACAGGCCCGGCCAGCGTCAAGCCGGACCGCCCCCCGGCCCGCGTGGCCCCGACATAAGGCAAATCTGATGCCCGAAGTGATTTTCGCCGGCCCCGAAGGCCGTCTTGAGGGCCGCTATCACGCCCAGCCCCAGCCCGATGCCCCGATTGCCATCATCCTGCATCCGAACCCGCAGTTCGGCGGCACGATGAACAACCGCGTCGTCTATAACCTGCATTACGCCTTTCACCGGCTTGGGTTTACCGTTCTGCGGTTCAACTTCCGCGGCGTCGGCCGCAGCCAGGGCGAGTTCGATCAGGGCATTGGCGAACTCAGCGATGCCGCCTCGGCGCTGGATTACCTGCAAGCGATGAACCCGAACTCCAAGCATTGCTGGGTTGCGGGCTTCAGCTTTGGCGCCTGGATCGGAATGCAACTGTTGATGCGCCGCCCCGAGATCACCGGCTTCATCAGCGTGGCCCCGCCCGCGAACATGTATGATTTCAGCTTTCTGGCGCCCTGCCCGGCCTCGGGCCTGATCATCAACGGCAGCGCCGATCGTGTCGCGCCGCCCAAGGATACGCAGGCATTGGTCGGCAAGCTGCGCGAACAGAAGGGCATCACCATCACCCATCAGGAAATTGATGGGGCCGATCATTTCTTCAAGGATGATCAAGCACATATGGGCCCGATGATCGATCACGTCTCGACCTATGTGCGCCGCCGCCTGACGGAGACCACGCGCTGATCGGGGCGCGTTAGGGCGACGTCAAGTGGCCGGATGCTAAGCGAAACCTGGACACCACAAGGAAAGGATGTTCAGGTGATTCGGATGATGATGATGGCGGCGGCGCTGACAGCGCCCGCCGTGGTGCCCGCACGGGCACAAATCGGCTCGGCGGACGTCGGCGGGCCGGTTCAGTCACACAGCTTCGCGCAGGCGCGAATGATCGGTGACGATCCACAGATCAGCACGCAGGGCGGTGTGGTCGCTGCGGGGGCC
Source organism: Paracoccus zhouxuedongae (assembly GCF_041927815.1). NCBI lineage: Bacteria > Pseudomonadati > Pseudomonadota > Alphaproteobacteria > Rhodobacterales > Paracoccaceae > Paracoccus > Paracoccus zhouxuedongae. The sequence continues at coordinate 1,493 of NZ_JBHFHM010000004.1, read as the reverse complement.
GAAGGTGCCGGTGCGGCAGGCGCCTTTGCCGTTGCCGGGCAAGCGGGCTCCGCGCGATCGGATGCCGGCATCCCGGCGCGCTATCGCCACGGCGGGACCGGTCGTAGTTTCTGGGACGGCGGTGATGATCCGCTGACCGCCGGGGGCGGTGCCATCGGTCGCGCCGCCAACGTGGACAGCGGCGATGACGCGGGCGCGGCGGCGGATGCCGGCGGCGACGCCGGATCCACCCCGCAGGACAACGACAAGAACGGCGATGGCATCTCGGATGACTATGATTGGGATGACGTCAGCACCTGGGACGACGAACCCTTCCCCGACGACGGCGATGGCGGCGACGGTTCTGACGGTGACAGCGGTGATGATCCGGCTGATGTTCCCGATGACGATCCCTTTGACGATGCGGATGGCGCGGGCGATGAAACGGCCGATGACATGGGGGGCGATGAGGACGCTACATCCGATGATGCAGGCGGCGAATTGACCGGCCAAGGCGCGGCTTGACCTTGGCCCTGCCAGCGCCCATCCTGGGTGCTGGCAGGTCTTCGTGGTGGCGTCCTGCGTCGCCCCGCTGACCCTTTGCATCAACGCATCCATCGCTGCGGGACAAAGACCCGATGACAGATCCCGAAGCCGCGGCCCGGCGTCTTGACCGGCAGATCGCCTTTTTGACCGAGGCCGATCGGCTGAAAACCGTCCTTCGCGCCACACCGATCACCGATCGGTCACGCCCGGAAAACTCGGCTGAACATAGCTGGCACCTGGCGCTTTACGCCCTGATCCTGGCCGACCACGCCCGGCCCGGCGTCAATATCGACCGCGTGATCCGGATGCTGATCCTGCATGACCTGGTCGAGATCGACGTGGGCGATGTGCCGATCCACGCCAATGGCGGCCAGTCGCACGCCAGCCACGCCCGGCTGGCCGACGAGGCCGCCGCCGCCGATCGCATCTTCGGCCTGCTGCCCGATGACCTGGCCACTGATCTGCGCGCCCTGTGGGATGAGTTCGAGGAGGCCCGGACAGAGGATGCAATCTTTGCCAAATCGCTGGACCGTGTTCAGCCGGTGCTGATGAACCTGGCATCGGGTGGCGGGTCGTGGCGCGATTATGCGGTGACGCTGGACCAGGTCGAAACCCGCGTCGGCACCAAGGTCGCCCGCGGCGCACCCCGGCTGTGGCAGGCCTTGCAGTTGCGCCTGAAGCAATTTTTCAACGCGTGAACGATTATCCAGCCGGGACGACCTGCACGACCGGGCGAGGACCGCAAGCCGGACCGGTTGCGCGCACCACCAAGCCGCTGGTGGCCCACGCCGCTCCGTCCGGGAAATGGCGGGCGCCGCAGGCCCTGCTAGGGTCAGGACTCATTGATCTTCCGGATGCGGCCTGATTCAGGCTCCGCAAGGAGACTGGATAATGAGCAACCTTTTCTGGCTGACCGAGGCGCAGATGGCGCGCCTCGCGCCGTTCTTTCCGAAGAGCCACGGCAAGCC